>CAYPBC010000465.1:0-2504 GCA_964408845.1 uncultured Thermoanaerobaculia bacterium | reverse complement strand
ATGGGATAGCCGGCCACGAAGCGACAGCCCGCAGCCATGGCGCCTTCGCCGCAGGCGTAGTCACCGTCGAGGTAGTGCACTCCCGTCAGAACACCAGCTGGATCTGTCTTCAATTGGGACCTCCCTCGGTTTCCTCGCCCGTAACGCCCTGAGCTGCGATCGTTGCGGCTGCCTCGTCATCATCCGCGGCGACGCAGAAGATCGCAAAATCGGGGCAGATCATCTCGCAGAGGTTGCAGTTGACGCACTCACCATCCTTGACCACCTCGGGCGGGTGATAGCCCTTGCGGTTGAAGTCCTCGGACATCACGAGCACGTCCTTCGGACAGTACTCAACGCAGAAGGCACACCCCTTGCAGCGATCGGCGATGATCACGACCTGACCGTGCGGAACCGTCACCTGGTCGATGTCCAACGGTTTTCGCCAGTACCTCATCTTTCAACCCTCCGAACCAACACAGAATTTTCGATCACCGAAGTGGATTTCAACGAGGAGCAACAACTGAAAAATTCGGAATTTGGAATTGGTACCCAGCCTCCCTGTGTGTCTCGCGGGTGGATGGGCGGAAATTCCTAATTCCGAATTCCTCATTCTGAATTCGTCCATCACGCCTCCATCTCGTCCGAGGATCGTTCCTTACCCCGTTTTCTTGGGCGCAACGCACACGCCCCCTGCAATTTCTCGAAGGAACAGTTCGGCCGGTAGTAGCCGGCACAGCGGAGGCAGGTCTCGCGCGGGTTCTCGGCCCGTGCCAGCATTCCCACGCAGACCTCCTCGAGGAGGTCGCAGAGCTGTTCGGTCTTTTCTCGCCCGAGCGAGTCGATGACCGGCTCCAGCCGAGCCGCCTTGAGGCTCTCGTAGTCGCGGACCAACTCCTTACCCTCCGTGCTCGCCTTGAGGAGGATGGCGCGACGATCCTGGTCTGAGGTCTCGCGATATACGAGCCCCAGGCGCTCGAGTCGGTCGAGGTTCTTGCTCGACGCCGCCGGCGATACGCCGAGGCAACGCGCGAGCTCGCCGACCTGGAGGTCGGAGTTGGCGGTAATGAGCTTGAGGAAGCAGAACTGGGACCGGGTCAGTCTGTGTCGGCACACTTGCTGCAGGAAGTCTTCCTCCAGGAACTCGCGCAGCAGCGACCTCAGAACATGCCCGGAGCGCAGGAAACGGTAGAAGTCGGCGTTCGGCAGACCCCCGGCTTCAAAGCGCCCCCCTGAATCAACGTATTCATCGTTGGTCGACATTGATAACCCGGCGAAAATTTTCCGCCGTTAACAATTTATATCGTCAAATATAGACGTCAAGTGCAAATATTGAATTGATTCTGAGACTGAGATGCCTTCCATGTGCACGAATTTGGAATTTCGAATTTTTCGTCCCCCCCGCGTGCCTCCCTAACCGGAAACCTCAACCGGCGTGACGCTGTCGCGAATGCTCACCGGACGTGCCGCTTCTGACGATTTTGGGAGCACGGATGATTGATGCGAGTGGATGCCTCTGGCCCAAACATCGTCAGAGGGGGCACTCACGGGCAATGCCGTTTCGAAAAATCGGGGTATTGAAGCCGGAGGGACCTCGCCGGGTCGGTCCCTCTGGTGCGATCGCACCATCGGACTCGGGCGCGGACTCGGGCACGGAAACGGGCACGGGGTTGGACCCGTGCCCGTGTGGAAGCTGTTGGAACGAGTCCTCAGAACGAGGGGAAGAAGGTGCTCAGGATATCCTTGGTCGACGGCGCGGGCTTGTCGTCCATCGCCTCCTCCTTGATCGCCTCGAGACGGTCCACCATCGACGGCGTTTCGACCTCGTAGAGCACACCCGTCGTGAGAATCTCTTTCTCGCGGGTGTAGGCGATCGCTGAGGCACGCTTCGAGGGATCATGGTCCTCCGGCAGATACTTCAGCATCGCCTTGAGCCTCTTGAACTCGTCATCTCCACGCCACGTCACGCACGGCGACATGACGTTGAGGAACGAGAATCCGTGGTGCTCGAGGCCGGCGGTGATGAGCTCGGTGAGGAACTTCATATCACCCGAGAAGCCTCTGCCGACCCAGGTCGCGCCGGTCGAGATAGCTAGCTCACACGGATCGACCGACGGTTCGGGGTTGCCCCAGAACGTGGACTTGGTTTTGTCACCCGTGGGGGTGGTCGGCGCCGCCTGGCCCTTGGTGAGACCGTAGATTTCGTTGTCCATCAGGATGTAGGTGACATCGAGGTTGCGGCGGCATGCGTGGATGAGGTGGTTGCCGCCGATGGCGAGCCCGTCACCGTCGCCGCCGACAGCGATCACGGTTAGCTCGGGACGCGCCACCTTGACGCCCATCGCCAGCGTCAGAGCACGCCCGTGGACGCCGTTGAAACCGTAGGTCGTGACATACCCCGGAAGCCTTGATGAGCACCCGATGCCCGACAGGATCACCGTGTTCCACGGCTCGATCTGGAGCCTGGCCATCGAGCGATAGAGGGCGTTGAGGACTCCGAAATCACCGCACCCTGGGCACCAAAC
>CAYPBC010000464.1:0-2509 GCA_964408845.1 uncultured Thermoanaerobaculia bacterium | reverse complement strand
CCCGTGAGATCGGCGCCCCTATCGATAGCGAGCACGCTGGCGGGCGTGAGGCGGAAATCGTCGAATGGATCCAGGAGCTGGGGGTCGCCTTCCAGCCCATCGATCTCCTGGGCCGGGTAATCGAGGCGGAAGGCCGCCAGGTTGGTGTAGACCACCCCCTCGACCTTGAGGACGGTTCCGCCGGGGTAGTGATAGAGATTGAAATCGAGCTGTGCTCCACTGAAGGTCGAGGCGTTTGGGAACTCCACCATCGGCCGCGTGAGGTCGGTGCGCATGAAGATGTTGTTCTTGATCTCGAGGTTCAACGGGTTGGCGGCATAGATGTAGAGGTTACGCTCATTCGGGTCGCTGATGTTCGCAATGATGTTGTTGTACAGGAAGACGCCATCGACCGGATCGAGGACGTTGACGTAGCCGGCGTAGTCTCCGCCGATCGGCGCCACCCCACGGTTGCTGTGGGCGATGTTGTTACGAATGATGATGTTGCGCGAGGGGTCGAGTTGGGTGCCCGATTGCGACTTGACGGTGATCGCGTCGACCGTGTCGTAGATCAGGTTGCGTTCGATGACGACGTTCTCGATCGAACCCGAGTCGTCGCCGCCGACGCTGATCGCCCCGAGATTCATGTCATAGATGACGTTGTCGCGAACGATCGTGTTGGAGGATCCGCGAACCTTGATTCCGTCGAGGGCCGAGCGGATCGTATTGTGCTCGATCACGGTGCCTGATCCGTGCGAGATGTAAAGGTTGTGGTCGAACCACGAGTCGGGCTTGCCGTTGTTTTCGAAGAGGCAGTCGCGGATCGTCATGTCGTTGCCGGACGTGTAGATTCCCTGGGTGTGGCCGGTCTCCGGAGTGATCCCGAAATTGTCGTGGATGTGGCACCTCTCGACGACGTGCCCCTCGTGGTAGAAGGTGAGTCCGTGTCTGAGGTGGTCGATCTCGCAGTCGGCAAACGTGATGTCATGAGGTGTTGTGTCGCGGTAGGACTCTAGGATGAGGACCCCGATCGGTCGGCTCCCTGGCGCCGCAGTGGTGGTTAGGCGGAGATTCTCGAAACGAACCCAGGCTGTCGCCGGTTCGGTGTAGGCGCCGCGGACGGTGATGATCGTTCCCGTGGCCGTCCGGTCGAGAATCGGCGCCGGCCCGGACCCGTAGGCGCCGATGACGATCGGCTGGACCGGATGGCCGACCGCCGTGCTCAGTGTCAGCGAAACCGAAGGACCGGACCAGATGTCGCCGCGCATGAGAACCACCCGATCCCCGGGGAGCGCAACGGTATCGAGCAGGGTGGCCGCGGCGCCGAGGCTCTGCTTGGGCCCGTCCGAAAAGCCTGCATTCGGCACCGGTAGGAGGCCGGTCCAGGAGTCGTTGCCGAGGCTTTCAGAAATGTAGTAGTCGGTGGCGCCGGTCGGACCCGCCGAGACCGCCAATACAGCCGCGATCGAGATGGCGACGAGCCATCTTGTTGGTCCGACACTCCTGCCCATGACACCTCCGCACGGCGATACTGCGATCGCTGCGATCC
This sequence comes from uncultured Thermoanaerobaculia bacterium, assembly GCA_964408845.1. GTDB lineage: Bacteria > Acidobacteriota > Thermoanaerobaculia > Thermoanaerobaculales > Sulfomarinibacteraceae > Sulfomarinibacter. The sequence continues at coordinate 981 of CAYPBC010000464.1, read as the reverse complement.
CATCCAACGGTAGCAAAGGACAGAGATCACAGATGTGAGCATTGGCACACGCCGTGAACCTCGAGCCAGACCACAATTGGCTCCATCGGCTCATGTGGCGGTCACACGGTGATGACGACTTTGCCCTGGGTGTGGCCTTCCTCCACGCTAGGGTGCCACCTTTCGCTAGGGTGGCACCCATGAAGGGTGGCACCCATGAAGCAAAAACTCGGTTGAAGAACATTATGTTGAGTGTTAGACTCGATTTCGTCATCATTCATTCAATCAGATAGAACCGAGAAGGAGAACCAGAATGAAACTGCGGAATATTTTGATTTTGACCATGTGTGCCACGACCAGTCTCTTGGCAGGATGCGGCGGATCATCCGATGGAGTTTCCCCAGAGGCCGGCGAGTCCCAACCGGAAATTCAGGCCCAAGAGGCCCCCGCCCCAACACCGGACGAGCAGGTCGCTGGACTCGAGGCAATGTGCGCCGAGGCGCAGCCCGCCATGGCGGCACGCCAGGCCGAAGACGCACTCTTCAACAGAGTCGGAGGTCGTGAGGGCATCCACGAGATGGTCGCCGACACCGTTCGGCGCCACCAGATCAACGAAGCCATCAAACACACCCTCGACGGCGTCGATCCCGATCTCCTGATTGAGCGCGTCACCGACTTCCTGGTATTGGGGACCGGCGGCGAGGGCGAATATCACGGTCGGGACATGGTTGCCGCCCATAGCCATTTGAACCTCAGCAACGCGGATTTCCTCGCCGCAGGCAGTGACCTCGGAGCCGCGATGACCGCCGCAGGCTGGGGCGAGAATGAGAAACAGGAATTGCTCTGCGCCTTCGTCAGCCTGAGGCCCCAGGTCGTCACATCAGGAGGCTGATTCAGGGTCCACGGCATGAAGATCGAACCGAAGATCAGGCAGAACATCTGCCTGACCGCCCATCCTGAAGGCTGTCGAGAGCAGGTTCGGGAACAGATCGCGTACGTGCA
>CAYPBC010000463.1:0-2511 GCA_964408845.1 uncultured Thermoanaerobaculia bacterium | reverse complement strand
CTCCGGCATCAAGATGGTGGTCGATCCCCTGTACGGCAGCGCGCGCGAGTACCTCGACCACATCCTGCTCGAGAACGAAGTCGAGGTCGATGTCATTCACAACACCCGCGACCCCTACTTCGGCGGCTATGCCCCGGACTGCACTTCCGAAAACCTCTCTCGGCTGCGCGATGTGATGCGCCGCACCGGAGCGGATCTCGGGCTCTCCACCGACGGCGATGGTGATCGATTCGGGATCCTCGACCACGGCGCCCGGATGTGCAACTCGAGCAACGCTGTCGCGTTGATTCTCGATTACCTCGCGCGGCGGCGAGGCCTGAAGGGCGGCGTCGGCCACACCATCGCCACCTCGGGTCTGATCAACGCAGTCGCCCGCGAGCACGACCTCGAGCTGGTGGAGACCGCCGTCGGTTTCAAGAACTTCGGGCCGTTGCTGGTCGACGGCACCCTCGAGTACGCCGGTGAGGAGAGCGCGGGCCTGGCGTGGTCCAAACACCTGCCGGAGCGGGACGGGGTGCTCGCCTGCCTGCTGGCCGCCGAGATGGTCGCGGTCGAAGGCAAGGGAATGGCAGAGCTCAGCAGCGAGCTAGCGGAGCGCGTCGGCACCTTTAGCTTCCGGCGCACCCAGATCCCCCTCACCGACCGCTCGCGCGAGATCTATGAGGAGCGGCTCAAGCAAGAGTGGAAAGAAGTCGACGACCTCAAGGTCGCCGAAGTGGACCGCAGGGACGGGCTCAAGCTCGTCTTCGAGGGCGGGAGCTGGATCCTGATCCGGGTCAGCGACACCGAGCCGAAGATCAGACTCTACGCCGAGGGGCGATCATCGGAGGAACGGCGTCACCTCATGCATCTTGTACGACAGTTTTTTTCCCAACGGAGGTTATGACCATGTTCGACATCGATTTTGTGACCGGCCGCGAAGTTCTCGACTCCCGCGGAAATCCCACCGTCGAGGCCGAGGTTGTTTTGTCTGGAGGCGCGTTCGGACACGCCATCGTCCCCTCGGGTGCGTCCACCGGTTCCCGCGAAGCGCTCGAGCTACGCGACGGCGACCCCGACCGATTCGGGGGCAAAGGTGTGCTGCGCGCGGTCGAGCATATCAACGGCCCGCTCGCCGAAGCGGTAGAGGACCTCGACGCGCGCGACCAACTCGGCGTCGACCAGGCGCTGATCGACTCCGACGGTACTCCCAACAAATCGGTGATGGGCGCCAACGCCATGCTCGCTGTGTCATTGGCGGTGGCACGGGCCGCCTCCGAGGCGAGCGGGCTTCCGCTGTATCAGTATCTTGGCGGCTGCGGTGCGCGCGAGCTGCCGGTGCCGATGATGAATATATTGAACGGCGGCGCACATGCCGATAATTCGGTCGACTTTCAGGAGTTCATGGTCATGCCGTTGGGATTCAGCACCTTTTCCGAGGGTCTGCGGGCCGGCGTCGAGACCTTTCATACGCTGAAGAAGGTCCTGTCAGAGCGCGGGCTTGCGACCTCCGTTGGCGACGAGGGCGGTTTTGCCCCCAACCTGCCTTCCAACCGCGCTGCCCTCGAGCTCATCATGGAGGCCATCGAAAAAGCCGGTTATGTCCCCGGAGACCAGGTGGCCCTGGCGCTGGACCCGGCGGCGTCCGAGTTCTTCGCAGATGGCGCCTATAATCTCACCGGCGAAGGGCGCGACGCCTTGACCTCGGAGGAGATGATCGAAGTCTACGTCGGCCTGGTCGACGACTTCCCCATCGTCTCCATCGAGGACGGTCTCGCGGAGAGCGACTGGGAGGGTTGGAAAAAGATGATGGATGCGCTCGGCGACCGCATCCAGATCGTCGGCGACGACATCTTTGTCACCAATCCAGAGATCATCGCCGAGGGAATCGAAAAGGAAGTTGCCAACTCGGTACTCATCAAGCTCAACCAAATCGGCACCCTTTCCGAAACCCTCGACGCGGTCGAAATGGCGCACAAGGCGGGCTGGACAGCGGTCATCTCCCACCGCTCTGGTGAGTCCGAGGACACCACGATCGCCGACCTCGCAGTGGGCCTCAACACCGGCCAGATCAAAACCGGCTCCGCCAGCCGCACTGACCGCATCGCCAAGTACAACCGTCTCCTCCGCATCGAGGATGAGCTCGAGGACGTCGCCCGCTACCGCGGCCGCTCGGCCCTGGCCCACGGGAGAGGATGAGGCGCGTTTCCTATATCCTGCTCGCCCTCGTGGCGCTCGTTGTACTGGGTCTGCTGTCCTCAATCGTCAACCACGGATTCGACGAGCTCGCCGCAGCCGAGGACGAACGGGCACAACTCGAGGAGCGCACGATCGAGCTGTCCGAAAGCATCTCCGAAATCGAAGCAACCCTCGAGGCACTCCGCACGGACTCCGCAGCGGTCGAGTCGCTGGCCCGCCTCGAGCTCGGGTGGGTCCGTCCCGGCGACACCGTCATCCTCCTCGCCACCCCGACGCCGCCTCCCAACCCGGCCGCCTTGACAGGCCCTACACCGACTCCTATACTCTCCCTCC
>CAYPBC010000462.1:0-2522 GCA_964408845.1 uncultured Thermoanaerobaculia bacterium | reverse complement strand
TAGTTGGGGACCATGATCACGACCTCGTCGCCCGCCTCCACCAGCGTGTGGCAGGCCACAAAGTTGGCCTCCGACGAACCGTTGGTCACCAGGACGTTTTCGATGTTCTGCCCGTCGTAGAGGGCGGCAATCCGTTCCCTCAGGGGAAGCGAACCGTTGGTTTGACCGTATCCAAGCGCGGTCCGCGACAGCTCGGCAAGCTCATCCACGCTCAGCAGCTCATCCAACCGGTAGGGGTGGAATCCACTTTCGGTTAGGTTGTACTCGACCGTGTTCTCGTACATCGACTGTACTCGTTCGAGCTCGAAGATCTGGATCTTCATGTCATCTCCCCGGAACCACCATGTCCAATGTCTTTTCGTCGACCCGGCCGCCGGAGACTATCAGGGCCGTCCGGCGACCCGCAAATCTCGCACTGTCCTTGAGCACCGCAGCCACCGGAAGCGCCGCCGCGCCTTCGACGCGCAGCCGCTCCTTTTCGTGGAGCAATCGCATCGCCGCGATGATCTCCGCCTCCTCGAGGAGGATGAAATCGTCAACAAGACGGCGGCACAGATCGAAGGTGACGGAGCCCTTCTCGATCCCTCCGGCGGTACCGTCGGAAACCGTCGGCAGGCTCTCGATGTCGACGATCTCCCCGGCCTCGACCGATTCGTACATCACACACGAATTCACAGGCTGACAGCCGATCACGTCGATCGACGGGGCCACCGCCTTCAAATAGCCTGCAATACCCGAGATCAATCCTCCCCCACCGACCGGGGCCAGGACCACGTCGAATGTTCGCAACTGCTCCACCAGCTCGACCGCGATCGTGCCCTGCCCGTGGACCACCTCGAGATCGTTGTAAGGCGAGATCCACACGAAGCCGTTTTCTTGGGCGAAATCACGAGCGTGGACCTCGGCCTCAACGCAGTCTTCGCCAACCAGCTCGAAGGGGATTCCTGTCGCTCGCATCGCCGCAACCTTGACCGGCGCAGCGGATCGCGGCATGAAGAGCTTCCCACGCAGTCCGAACTCGGCGACTGCGTGCGCAAAGGCGGCCGCGTGATTCCCGGTCGAAGCAGTTACGAGCAATCGGTCCCTGTCGGATTCTGAAAGCGAGAGAATCTTGTTGGTGACCCCGCGCAACTTGAAGGAACCGGTGATCTGGAGGTTCTCGAGTTTGAGAAAGACCGTGCCGCCGACCAACTCGCCAACCGCGGATGACTCCCGGCACGGCGTTTGATGAACGTGCGGGGCAATTCGCGCCCGCGTCGCTTCAAACAAATCCTTCATGGCGCCTCGCCCGTCACGAGGCCGAACATAAGGATCTCCTCGTCGCTCATCCAGTGAATCCTCGCTGCCGGCGCTGCGTCGAGGGTGAACCAATAGAAATCGTCGGGAACAACCATCTCCCGGTAGTAATCGAGGAACATGGTGTGCGACAAGTCATCCCTCGGCACCTCGTTGCCGTAGATGATCCCGCCGTCAGAACCGTCCTCGTCCCACGAGTGCACGCCGAGCTTGGCGAACGGTTCAACGATCCTCTTGGCGCCGGCGATAAAGAAGTCCACGCCCCCCGAGGCGATCACACCGTTCGACGGCACGACGGTGGTCAAACCATGCTCTCTCACCAACCGGGCGGCCGCCAGGTTTGCAGGATCGTCGTCGGAACCCGGCACGTCGATCATGACGATGGTGGTCACTTCGGGATGCTCTTTGAGGAGCGACGTCACCACCTGCGGCGTGGTGTGGTCGATCACCCCGTACATCGACGCCGTCTCTCCTTCAACTTCGAAGGTCGCCGCCTCGTAGGGCGGCTCCTCCACTCCCATCTCCCGGCAGTCGCAGCACGATTGGATGGTCACAGTGAGCAACACTGCGACCATGGCGCGGCACCGATCGGAACTCCCCATCGAATTCTCTCTCCTCAAACCATGACGATTCCTCTGGGCACCACGGTACGGTAACCCATTATCTGCTGACTCAACAACCCGGTTCATGGCTGTCAGCGCCCGATCGCAACCTGAATTGCCCGATGACGTAGAATCACGTGGAGAAACAGCCCTACGGTTGAAAGGAGATCTTCGGGAAATGAAGAAGAGCCTACTGTGCGTGATGGTGATCATGGCAGCGACGGTGATCCCGGCTTCAGCAGCAGACAATGGATTCTATTTAGGCGCCAGCATTGGCGGTTCGTCGATCGACGTCAGTGATTTTGACGAAGAGCTTGGCGATCTGAACTTTTCCGACGGCGACGCCGCCTACAAGCTCTTTGCAGGTTATCGATTGATGAGCTTCTTCGGGGTAGAAGGGGGTTACGTCGATCTCGGCAGCCCAAGCGACACCGTCGGCGATGATATCAACGTCAAGATCGGTGTTGACGGCTGGGATGCGTTCGCCGTCGGGTTCCTGCCCATAGGTCCCGTGGATGTGTTCGCCAAGCTCGGTCTCATATCGTGGGACGCCGACATCGGGGCCGCTTTCGAGGACATCGTGGAGCACGATTCGGACGACGGAACCGACGTCGTCTGGGGCCT
>CAYPBC010000461.1:1350-2531 GCA_964408845.1 uncultured Thermoanaerobaculia bacterium | reverse complement strand
ATTGAGAATTCAAAATTGAGAATCTATTCGGGTTACACTGGGCGTCGGAGGTTTCCGATGCCTGCCCAGATGGATGTCCGCGATCTCATGTCCACCGATCTGGTCACTCTGACCGAGGACGAGACCCTTACCGATGCGCAGCGCTGTATGGCCAGGGGACGGATCCGTCACCTGCCGGTGGTCCGCGACGGACGGTTGGTCGGCCTGGTGACCCATCGTGATCTGCTGGCGGCTTCGTTTTCGATCTTCGCCGAGGTCGAGGCGAATGAGCAGCGACGGGTCTTTTCGACCGTGCCGGTGGTGGAGCTCATGCACCGCGATGTGGTCACGGTGTCGCCCAACCTCGGTGCCTCCCAGGCGGCGCGGATCCTTCTCGAGAACAAGTATGGTTGCCTGCCGGTGGCGGACGAGGAAGGTTGTCTTCTCGGCATCGTCACCGAGGCCGACTTTTTACGTCTGACGGTCCGCCTCCTGCCATGACAATCCTCGACTGGGTGCTCCTCATCGTATGGCTCGGCCTTGCGCTGGGAGGGTTCTGGAAGGGCGCCGTGCGCATCATCTTTGGCGGCGGCGGCCTTGTGGCGGGGCTGTGGTTGGCGATCGTGGCCGGGAATGACGCACAGGCCGCCCTCGAAGGCGTCATCGGCATCCCGTGGCTGTCGGCGGTGCTCGGACGGTTGTTGCTGGTGCTGCTGTGTACCGGTCTCGCCGTGCTCGCGGGTTGGGGTATCGAACGCACGCTGACCGCGATGCGTCTCGGTTGGCTCAACAGGCTATTCGGGGCGATCCTTGCCGGGGCGGTGGCGGCGATCCTCCTCGGGTTCGTGGTCGTGGTGGCCATCCAGTTCTCACCCGAACTCGCGGCGCTGTGTCGTGAATCCCAGGTTGCCCAATACCTGCTGTGGATGTCAGAGATGATGCTCGGGGCCGTCGAGACGTTATGACGTCACCCATTGTCTGTCGGGCACGGAGACACGTTCAGATCGGCATATGATTGTCTGTCGCCGCTTCGCGGCTTCGGTTATTTTCCCCCGCTCGATTCCTGGGGCTGACGCCCCAGGCTAAATATCTGTCGCCGCTTCGCGGCTCCATCACCGGTAACGGATTCGGGTTGCCGCGTGGCGAACGAGCGGCCAGGCATGTCGACTTCGATGATCGAGGCTCAGCGCCGCAGACGCAGG
>CAYPBC010000461.1:0-1250 GCA_964408845.1 uncultured Thermoanaerobaculia bacterium | reverse complement strand
TCGAGGCTCAGCGCCGAAGGCGCGGCATACTCATAGCCTGGGGCGTGAGCCCCAGGTACCAGCCGTCCTCAAAATCGCCAGCCCTGAAGGGGCGACAGATTGTTGGCCGCGGCGTGAGCCGCGGTCCGTTGACCACCCGATCACGCAACGACCGGGGTTGCTTCGATCGGCCGGTACAGAGTGTCGCGGAGGACCGGAACCCGACCGGCCTCGGTGATCAGGTGCTCGAGGCGCCGGCGCTCCATCCCGGCGCCGGCCTCACCGCCGGCGGCTCGGGTGATGCGCTCATCGATGATCGTACCGTCGAGATCGTTGGCGCCGAAGTGGAGCGCCACCTGCGCGATCTTCTCGCCGAGCATGATCCAGTAAGCCTTGAGGTGGGGGACGTTGTCGAGCACGAGGCGTGAGACGGCCAGGGTCTGCAGGTCGAGGCGTCCGGCAGTGGGTGGGAGGTGATCGAGTTCGGTATTCTCGGGGTGGAAGGCGAGCGGGATCAGGCACTGGAAGCCGCCGGTTTCGTCCTGAAGCTCACGCAGGGCGAGGAGGTGGTCGACGCGATCGGCGGCCGATTCCACGTGGCCGTAGAGCATGGTGCAGTTCGACCGTAGGCCCGCCTCGTGAACACTGCGCGCGATCTCGAGCCAACGGTTTCCGTCGGTCTTGTGGTCGCAGATCTTCTGGCGAACCTCGGCAGCAAAAATCTCGGCGCCTCCTCCCGGGCATGAGTCGAGTCCGGCGTCCCGCAGCCGGACGATCGTGTCCTCGAGGGATAGACGCGAAGCCTTGGCGATGAAATCGAGTTCGACCATGGTCAGGGCCTTGAGATGGATCCAGGGAAAGCGCCGCTTGAGAGCGCGGAAGAGCTCCTCGTAGTAGTCGACGAGCAGCTTGGGGTGGAGCCCCCCGACGATGTGGAGTTCGGAGACCGACTCGTCGACATCGCGGCCCGCGATCTCCACCGCCTGCTCGACCGAGTAGGTCCACCCCCGGTCGCGATCCCGCCATGGAACGTAGAAGGCGCACAATCGGCACGAGGCGACGCAGACGTTGGTGGGATTGAGGTGGCGGTTGACGTTGTAGTAGGTGGTGTTGCCGTGAAGCCGTTCTCGGACCAGATTGGCCAGTCGCCCGACTCCCAGGAGATCGTCGGTGGTGGCAAGCAGCAAACCCTCGTCGCGATCGAGGCGCTCGCCGGCAAGCACCTTCTCGGCCACCTGGGCGAGGGCCGGATCACGCAGTCTGAGGTCGTC
>CAYPBC010000460.1:0-2532 GCA_964408845.1 uncultured Thermoanaerobaculia bacterium | reverse complement strand
GCTCTACGGCCTCGACACCGCGCGCCGGCGGCTCGACGAACTCGAGCGCAAGCTGGTCGACGAGGCGTGCGTTATCGAGGGCGATGGCGGCGAGCTCGCCGCGATCGCCCGCTACGTCTGCCGGCGCCGATCGTAGGCGCCAATCCACCCCAGTCAAACGTGAAGAAATAGTCTGTCGCCCTTTCAGGGCTCCCGGTTATTGTCGCGCTCATGACCTGGGGCTGACGCCCCAGGCTATTGATCTATCGCGCCTTCGGCGCTCGATCGCATCTCCAATTCTCCGAACTCTCTCTCAAGAGATTCCAAATCTCCCTTCTGATCGATCGAGCCAGCCGCGAAGCGGCGGAATACTCATAGCCTGGGGCGTGAGCCCCAGGGACCAGACGGAAAAAATAAAACCAAAGCCGCGAAGCGGCGACAGACAGCCAGAAGTCCAAGCCCCGGCGAGAGGAGCGGGCTGGACGATTCATGCTCTGTTCCGTTACTGTTTTAATTGATGTTGCGCAAGCGTACCTGGATTCTCCTCCTGATCGCATTAGGTCTCCGCCTGCTCCTCCTGGGGTGGGATGCCGGCGGTGTCTCGTCCTCGATTCACCCGGATGAACGCCAGGTGGGATACGTCACCGAAAGGGTCGAGGGTTGGTTTGCCGACCCCGGGTTCTTCGCGTACGGATCGCTTCACTTCCAGGCGGTGCGCACAGCCGCGGCCGTGCTCGCGAAGGATGAGGGAGTCCGGGGGCTGATCGTGGGTGGGCGGTTGTTGTCGGTGGCCGCCTCCATGCTCACCATCCTCCTCGGATTCGTGATGGCTCACCGGGCGTGGGGGCGGCGAACGGGAGAGCTATTTCTGGTTCTTGTCGCCTGGATCCCCCTCGATCTCCAGCAGTCTCATTTCGCAACCGTCGAGGCGCACCACGCAGCATGGGTCGTGCTCGCACTCGCGGCCTGCTACTGGCTCGCGACCGGTGGTCGCGAGGTAGCTGCGGCAGCCGCGGGCGCCGCGGTCGGCGCATCGCTCGCGGTCAAGGTCGCCTCGCTCGGCCTGGTCTTTCCGCTCGCCCTGGCGTTGTTGCTGACCCTCCGGCAACGGGATGTTCTCCACCTTTGCCGGCTGATCACAGTTGGCGTCGGCACGGGGGCCTTCGCATTCTGGCTCTGTCAACCGTGGGCCTTTGCAGAAGGCCGGCCGCCACTCGCACTTTTCGCGGCGGTGGCGATCACGGGCGCCGCCCTTCATCTCGTGGACCGGACGACGGGCTGGACTCGACGCGCCCTCTCCGGCCTCGCCCTGATTGGCGCCGTTCTCACCGCCACACAGATAGCGGCGCTCGTCGGTCTCATGGAGGGTGGTGCCGGCGGACCAATCATCGCCTCCACCCTGCTCGGCGCTGGCCTCAATCCCGAATACCTGAGAGGTGTCGGTGAGCAGGTGGCGATGGTCATGGGTCGCGCCGACCTGGCATATGTCCGGGTCTACGTTGACACCCTGCCAATTCTCTACCCCCTGCGGGAGCTCGCCCTCTGGGGGCTGGGGCCGCTCATGTTGTTGGCGATGATCGCTGGAGCGGCGGTCGGCGCATGGAAACTGAGCGCTCGCTGGCGGCGATGGCTGAACGGCCGCTGGACCAACTCGTCGGTGTTGCTGCTGATTCTCCTCGCATGGCTGATCCCGATGAGTTTTCGCCTCAGTACCCTCTACGTCAAGTTCCTGCGTTATTGGGAGCCGCTGGTCGTGCCGGCGATCATGGTTGCGGTCTGGTGGCTGGCTCGTCTCCCCAAACGATTCCGCCGCCCGGCGATACGAACTGTCACGGCGGGCACGATTGTGTGGGGTCTCGCCTACGTCTGGGCCTTTGTCGACCCCCACCCCCACCTCACAGCGTCCGAGTGGTTGCAGCCGATGCTCACCCCGGACCAAGTGGTCGCTTTTGAAAGTTGGGATGAGACCATCGGCCTCGCGCCCGAGGACGGCGCCATCGAGCGCATCGATCTCCCGTCGTACGATCTTCCCGACGACCGGGAAAAGGTCGAACGTTGGTGTCAACAACTCGAGCGCGCGGACTGGGTGGTTCTGACATCGAACAGAGTGATTCGAACGGTCTTCGAGAACAACCGCAGATTTCCGCACACCGCGCGGCTCTACCGACTGCTGCTGGCTGGCGAAGCCGGGTTCGAACCCGCGACCAGGGTGTCGCGAGGACCCCGAATCTTTGGCCTTCGCTGGCCGGTGCAATTGGCGGACGAGAGCTTTGTCAACTACGAGTTCCCACAGGTGTTGATTCTGCGCCGCACCAGCGGTATCGCACCGACGGACCTCGCCGACATGGTAGAGCGGCCGCTGCCTTTCCTTGACGAGCTCGATTTCGCGGGTCTCGAGCGGAGATTCGTCGACGGCATGCCGGTGCTGGCTCCGGTCCCGTCCAGGATTCGACAGGCGTTGGATGTCACGATCTGGCTGGTCGTTTTCTCAGGACTTGGGATCGCCTTCTGGGGGCTCCTGTTGCCGATTGTTCGCGGCTGGCCGGACGCCGG
>CAYPBC010000459.1:0-2534 GCA_964408845.1 uncultured Thermoanaerobaculia bacterium | reverse complement strand
GCCCCGAGATCGGATCCGGCCCGCACCGGGTCGGAACGGTAGAGATCGAGGAGCAACCGCATCCCCTGCAGCTCCACCGGCCCTGTTACGACCAGGCGGTCATGCCAGCGAAGGACCATTGGATCGTCTCTGCCGATCAGAAACGGCGGGAACGCGATCGCCTCCGGCATCTGCGGCAGAGTACCCATGTTCACCAGATCTGAACGGGAGGCCGCCACCAGGCTGATACCATCCCACAGCGAGACCTCACCACCCCAACCCCCCGCTAGCCAGCGTGCAAGCTCGTCATCCACCGAAAAGCCGCCACCGAGGTGAACCGCGGTGTATCTGGCCGCCCTCAGCGCCTCGAGTCCGCGCGCCTGCTCGAGACGCGCTTCCTGGGCCGTGATCCTCTGGTGGAGGAACAACGTCAGCACGGCCAGCGGCACGATCACGCCCCCGGCAACCAGCAAACGGAGACGGCCGCCGAAGGTGGAGAGATGTTGCTTCCGAATCGCCGGCGGCAACGCGACCAGGGTCCCGAGAAGTGCCCACAGCATCGCGATCGCGGTACGCACCACCCAGTCCGAGGCTGAAGAATAATGGGATACTGCGGCAACCAGCCACTGCCCCTGCCGTGAAACGCGAGCCAGGCGCCGCACTCCTCCCACCTGAATCCGAGCCCACCCACCACCCGCGTGAAAGAGCTCGTCGGCCCGCAGAGCATCGAGGTTGTGAATCTCCGGATGGAGGCTGGCCGCCACCTCTCCGGATCGGTTGAGCACCGCAAACCACGCTTCGCTCTCGCTCACATCCTCAACTGGAATCTCGGTGCGCCAATCCCGCAACAGACTCCATGGCTCGGTGGCCACCAGTAACTCCAGTGAGTAGCCTCCCAGGTCGTCAAACGACCAGCTCCTGGCCAATCGGATATCTCCTCCAGCGGGCGACAGATCCCCCCATCGCGAGGTTTCGAATCCCGTTTCATCCAGGAGTCTAAGCTCCGACGGTGTCTGCCAGTCCGGCAACCTCCATCGATCCGCCAACACCAGCGCCAGATCGTCCAGCCGGCACTCTGATGAGTTCGCCGGCAGTATGTCAGCCATCGTCAGCTCCTGGCGGGGAAGCACGACCCGAAGGCCTTCACCGCCTAGACGCTCCAACTCCACCGGGATTCGGATCAAGTACAGGGCGAGGCCGAGCACCGCCAGCGCCGCCGCTGCCCAGAGGCGTCGTTCAAGCGTGAAGGACCGCCGATCCACACCGAGCGACCCGATCAACAACCACGCGAGGACGATCATCCAGACCCCGCCCCATCCCGGACGCAACAGATGCTCGGGCAACCACGCGAATCGACTCGCCGGCGAGGCTGCGATCGACAGAGCCGCGGCACCCACCAGAGCGGCGCCGCCGACCGCTCGCGACCACAGAGGTGGCAGGGTTCGCGCAAGCCTGGCGACAGCCGCACCGGCCAGTAACAGGAAGACAACGGCGATCGCACCGGGCGGCTCCGAATCCGCCGTGAGCAGAGAGACTCCGCCAATCCCCACCACCAGCCAGGCGATTCTGGGTTCGAAGATGACCGCCACAGCGGCCAGCAACAACCATCCGAGCCACCGTGGATCGAAGCCCTGGTGGCCGCGAACCGTGTTTTCCGACACCAGAACCTCGACGCCCGGGCTCGATGTGGCCCGCACCAGGATCTCGTCCGAACCGCTGCGACCGATTTTGATGTCGCGGCCCCTGGGTGCGCGCATACCCCACACCTCAGCCGCCGTTAGTGGAGTGTGATCCGAGATGACGATGGCGCCGATCAGGCGGCCATCAACGAGAAGCGGCTCCCTCAACCACAAATCCGCGCTGCCCACCGACCACGAAATGCCCCATTGACGCTGACCCAGCGGACGCACGTCCCACGGGAAAAACCTGCCGGCGCCGCCCCACGCAACCACCCGACCACGATCGTCGGCGAGGTAGATTGTTCTGCCGGAAATACGTCGCGCGGACCGATCGAGGACCGCAAACGGGAGCGCCGGGTCAACCGCCTCGCCGGCGGCGCCGAGCACCCGCAGCAGCTCCGGTTCAGCCGCGAGGCCCTCACCGGTCGCCAGCATCTCCTTGCAATGCCGGTCAAGCCGAGACGCCAGACGTTCCTGATCGAGATCACCTGCCGCAGGCCAGATGGCCACCGATACCGCTATCGCCACTGCAAGCCATGGCCAAATCTGGCGGCCCCGCGGGCGGGCCAGCGCCAACAGGCCGCCACAAATACCAAGCACCGCACCTGGCGCCGGAGCCCAACCCGGCCATGGCCCACACACCGCCACGGCCGCCAACGCCAGCAACCACGTTCGCAGAGGTCGAGGTTCGTTTATACGATCTTCCACTGATTGGAGTATATCGCTGGCGGCCGGAGTAAACAGTAATCAGTGATCAGTGATCAGCGCCCTACCCGCGATTCTCCGTGGGACACCGAGGAAGTAACTCCGTGAAGTTTCTCCGGAATGACGCCCTGGTTTGAGCTCCGAAGGAGCGACAGATTCGTAGCCTGGGGC
>CAYPBC010000458.1:0-2542 GCA_964408845.1 uncultured Thermoanaerobaculia bacterium | reverse complement strand
TAATTGGGCCATTGTCAGATCCTCCTTAGGATTCTTGAGATTCTTGTTTCTCTTGGTCTTCCTGGGACTCTTGAACTTCCTCAGCCTTGGGAGCTTCCGGGGTTTCCTGGGGCTCTTGAGCTTCCACAGCTTCCGGAGCTTCCTCGGCTTCCTCAGGCTCCTGAGTTTCCACAGCTTCCGGAGTTTCCTCGGCTTCCTGAGGCTCCTGAGCTTCCACAGCTTCCGGAGTTTCCTCGGCTTCCTGAGGCTCCTGAGCTTCCACAGCTTCCGGAGTTTCCTCGGCTTCCTGAGGCTCCTGAGCTTCTTCACCTTTGTCGGCAAGCTGCGCGATCACACTCGCGAACTGTTGCAGCGGCGCATTGAGGGCCACCGCGAGGCGGCGCATCGGTGATTGCAGCATTTGCAGCAACCGGCCGATCAGCTCGTCTCGTGACGGCATGTCCGCCACCTTCACGGCATCCTTAGCCTCGAGGATCTGCCCCTCCAGGTATGCGTGCTTGAAGCTCAGCTCAGGATGGTCCTTGATGAAGGTCTTGAGCACCTTGGCCAGCGCCACACCATCACCTGAGGTGTAGGCGAGGACCTTGGGCCCGCTCAAGAACGGCGTAATGCCCTCCATCTCGGTCCCTTCCACGGCCAGCCGCACGACGGTGTTCTTGACCACCTTGTACGTAGCTTCCATCTTCCGGACCTGCGACCGAAGGACGTTGACGTCGTTGACATTGAGACCTTCGTTCTCGAGAAGGAACAGCGTCGTGACATCCGTCAGCCCGTCGCGGAGCTCGAGTGACTGCTCGTGTTTCTGCTCTTTCGTGAGCATTATCTCCTCCTACTTCGCTTCGAGGCTGACCAGGTCGACCTGCACACCCGGTCCCATGGTCGAGCACAGGTAAACCGTGTGCAGATAGCGGCCCTTGGCGGTCGCCGGTTTGGCTTTCTGAACCGCATCAAAGAGGCTGCGGGCGTTCTCCACGAGATTCTCGTGTGAGAAGCTCACTTTGCCCAGCGGGGCGTGGATGATCGCTGTCTTGTCGACCCGGAATTCGACCTTTCCGGCCTTGATGTCGGTGACCGCGATGGCGACATCGGCGGTCACGGTTCCCGACTTGGGGTTCGGCATCAACCCACGGGGGCCGAGCACCCGACCGACCTTCGAAAGCTGCCGCATCATGTCCGGCGTGGCCACGATCGCATCGACCTCGAGCCAGCCACCCTGGATCTTCTCGACCGCCTCGTCAGCGGAAAGCACGAAATCGGCGCCGGCCTCCTCGGCCTCTTTCTGCGCCGGTCCCTCGCACACCGCCAACACGGTCAGCTGTTTCCCGGTGCCGTGTGGAAGCACGACAGTGCCTCGGACCATCTGATCGGCGTGACGCGGGTTCACACCGAGACGCATCGCGACCTCGACAGTTTCATCGAACGACGCATAGGCCGAGCTCTGCACCAACCCGATCGCCTCCTCGAGGGGATAGGGCCTGCGTTCGAGCTTAGCGGCCGACTCGCGGTATTTCTTAGATCTCCGAGTCATCGGCCACCTCCTGCTCCTCGATCTCGATCACTCCTGCCACGTCCCCGATTTCAACGCCCATGGATCGCGCCGTGCCGAGGATGATCTGGACCGCAGCATCGAGCGACTCCGCATTGAGATCGGGCATCTTGGTCGTTGCGATCTCCTCCACGTTGGCCATCGTCACCGTACCGACCTTGAGCCGGTTCGGCTCTCCCGAGCCCTTTTCGAGACCCGCAGCCCGGCGCAAAAGAAACGACGCGGGCGGAGTCTTGGTGATGAAGGAGTACGTGCGGTCAGCATAGACCGTGATAACGACCGGGATGATGATCCCCTGCTCCTTCTGCGTGCGGGCGTTGAACGCCTTGCAGAAGTCCATGATATTCACACCGTGTTGCCCCAGAGCCGGGCCCACCGGGGGCGCCGGCGTCGCCTGCCCACCGGGCAGTTGAAGCTTGATTTCTCCTATGACTTTCTTGGCCATCGCTTCTCCTCAAACGAGCTTCTGCACTTGGCGAAACTCCATCTCGACCGGAGTTTCACGACCGAAAATCGTGACCATCACCTTCAACGTCGAACGATCGAGGTTGACCTCCTCGACGACACCGTTAAACGAGGCGAAAGGCCCGTCGACAATCCTGATGCTCTCACCCTTGTCGTACATTTCCGTCGGCCGGGGTTTCTCCTGGGTCGCCACCGATTGATGGAGGATCTGATTGACCTCCTCCTCGGTGAGCGGCGTCGGCTTCTTGCCGGCGCCCACAAACCCGGTCACCTTCGGTGTGTTGCGGACCAGATGCCAGGCGTCGTCGGTCATCTCCATCTCGATCAGGACATAGCCGGGGAAGAACTTCCGTCGAACCTCGCGCTTTTTGCCGTTCTTCACCTCAACGACGGTCTCGGTCGGGACCTGCACCTCGCCGAAGAACTCCTCCATGCCCAACGCTTCGACGCGCTGCTCGAGGGTTTTCTGGACGCGATCCTCGAAACCCGAGTACGTGTGGATGATGTACCACTGCTTGGCCATGGAGATCA
>CAYPBC010000457.1:0-2544 GCA_964408845.1 uncultured Thermoanaerobaculia bacterium | reverse complement strand
ACCCTGTGCCCTGAACCCTGTGCCCTGAACCCGGGCTGTCAGTAACCCCGGATGAAAACGCTCGAGACGTGCCGGCTAGCCCGGTGCCCGCAGCTCCGGGTTGGTGGCCTCGTGGTCGGTTGTGAACTCCTCCAGAATGAGGCGGGCGGTCGCGCCACAACCGGCACCCTCGCTCGTCAGCTCGATGGTGCCCCCCATGAGTTCGGCGAGGCGGCGCGAGATGGTGAGGCCGAGCCCGGTGCCGCCGCGTCGACGGGTGGTCGAGCCGTCCACCTGGTAGAAGGAAGAAAAGACCCGCTCCAGCTCGTCGGCGGAGATCCCGATCCCGGTGTCCGCGACCGAAAAGACGATCTTCCGGTCATGCGCCTCGCACGACACGGTGATGGATCCGCCGCGGTCGGTGAACTTCAAGGCGTTGGAGAGGAGATTGGTGAGTACCTGTGAGGTGCGGTCGGAATCGGTCCAGATCACGAGCTTGCTATCGGCGCCGCTGGTCCGGAACACCAGACCCTTGCTCTTCATCTGGTGCTTGAATAGCGTCTCGACATCTTCGAGGACCGTGCGCACCGGCACCGGAGCAAAGTGGACCTCGAGCCGCCCAGCCTCGATCTTGGCGAGGTCGAGGACATCGTTGATGATGTTGAGCAGGCTCTCCGCCGACTCGTGGGCGATCTTGAGGAACTCCCGCTCTTTCTCGGGGTCCTTTACCGCTCCGTCCATGATGAGGCGCAGAAAACCGAGGATGGCTGTGAGCGGGGTCCGCAGCTCATGGGAGGTGTTGGCGAGGAACTCGGACTTCAGCCGCGACGCCTCGAAAGCTACGGCCCGTTGCTCGTCCAGCTCGCGCACCAGTCGGGACAAGGAGACCGCGCCGCCGAGAAGGAACCCAACCTGAATCAGGAGCTCAATGTTGTTTGCGGCGAGGTCGAGTTGACTCGAGGAGGTGGCCAGCAGTACGCCCTCCGACTGCCCAGCGGCCATCAGCGGCAGATAGGTCAGGTGCCGAATCTCGTGCTCCGTAGCCAACCACTCGGCGAGCTCCGAGGGGAGTGCAGTCGAGGACGGTGTTGTCTGTGGGGCGCCTTCGTTGAACGCCGTCCAGCAGGGATGGTCGCCGGCGGTGATCGGATGAACGCGGTTCTCCTCGAACGCTTCGGCGCCCGGTCCGGTGCCGATTTCGAGCCGCAATCCGCTGCCGTCCGGCAACGGTCGATAGAGCAGCAACGACCGCAGCGGGAGGAGTTCGCGCCCGGTCTCGAGAAAGCGCTCGAGGATCCGATGTTCCTCGACCTCTCCGGCCAGAGTTTGCGCAAGGCCGGAGAGGAAGGCAAGGCGTGTCTGGCGTCCTTCGACCGCGCGCCGGGCAAGGTGGAGGTCGGTGACATCGGTAGCGACGATTTGAATCAGGGTTTCGCCAACTACCGGGTCGACCACCGGGTGCATCTGGGTGTTGAGCCAATGAACGTCCCCGTCCAGGCCCTCGACGCGCACGATCTCTTCCCACTGGCCCTTGGTGCCCTCGAGGACCGCCGGGATGGCGGCGTAGACCTGTGGTTGGTGGTTGGGGTGGATGCGCTTCATCCACGTGGGTTGGCCGTCGGTGTCGGCCGTTCCCGAGGGGACCTCGAAGAGGCGGGATGCGGCCCGATTTGCGAAGCGGATGTTGCGGTTGCGATCCACCGACAAAACCAGTACCGGCAGGGAGTCGAGAAGGATCTCGACGCGGTGGCGGAGACGTTTCAGGCGGTCCGAAAGTGCGGTCTGAGACTGCAATAACGTGACATTTTCGAAGACCGCACCGACCATCGGCGCGCCGAGGCTGAAGGCGAGGAGCACGTATCCCCACATGAAGGGACTGTCAAACTGCTGGCTCGACCAGGAGAGATCGATGTGGGCAATGGCGGTCAGGAGGAATGCGGCGCCGAGCCATACCTCGCGCGGCTGGCGTTGCTCTCTCCCGCCGAGCATGGGTACGACTGCGGCGAGGAGAAACAAGGTTGCCAGACCAGCCTCGAGTGGGGCGATGCCCCGCACCAAACCGCGGTCGCGCAAAGACGAAAAGAGCGCCCATACGACGGCCGCGGCCGCAATGGCGGCCGCGGTGCGCACGGCGCGTGTTCCCGGGCGGTGCTCCCTTCCGCCGCTGAAGGTATAGAGAAGAACCGCCGCTGCCAGGGTCTGGGAAAGGACCCATGAAAACGCAACGAACACATCGACAACACCCTGTGATGGGACAAGTGTCTGGAGGGTCAGCAGCAACCAGAAGTGACAGGCGATCGGCAGATACACGTTTTTCACCTGACGATCGAAGGGGTCATGGATGAGTTTCCAGCGGATGTGGAAGAACCAGGTTGCGAGGGTCGCCAAAAAAGCGTTAATGGCCGCGAGGAGCAGATACTCGGCACGGTCGCCCTGCCACAGGACGACGGCTTGGAGTAGTGCGACGGTGAGGCAGGCGGCCGCCGCGGCGAGCACCGCCACAAGGCGCACCCGCGGTCCGGCGATCTCGGTGGCGACGAATACTCTACCGGTCTTCATGACCGC
>CAYPBC010000456.1:0-2545 GCA_964408845.1 uncultured Thermoanaerobaculia bacterium | reverse complement strand
ATGCCCGGGAGCCCGTCGAAGTGGCGGTCGAAGCTGAGGATGTCCTCGATGCCGTGCTCGCGCATGACGGCCAGGTGGACGGCATCTCGTGCCGTCAGATTCGGGTGGCCGATGACGATGTCCCGAGCACGTTCGACGATTTCGAGGTCTACCGCCAGCACGTCATCGACTACCTCGAGCAACACCTCGAAGCACGGCTGGATGGCGTCGCGTCGATCGATGGCCACGTATCGATGAAGGATCTCCTGCAGGACCTCGGCATCGGTGACCAGGCGGCGTTTCTCGGCGACGGCTCGTTCGAGCAGACGGCGAGCATCGACCTTGGCCGGATGCTCCGCGCCCACCAGGTACATCGGAATGTTGGAATCGACCAGGATCATTCGCCGCCCCCACCGTAGCCACGTTCGATCTCGGCGAGCATGTGGTCGATGTCGGCCGTGGGATATCCATGGCGGTCGGCGGCCCGGATCGCCGCCAGCTTGCGTTCAGCGTCACCAGACGCGACCTTGCTGCGGGCTTCTCGAAGGGTCTCCCTCACCCATTCCGACACCGTCAGGCCCCTCTCGCGAGCAGCAGCACGGACCGCGTCGAGTTCATCCTCATTCATGACGACCTGCAATCGGATACTCATATGGTGAGTATATCATATGTATGTATGAAGTCAGTAACAGTCGCTGCGCTGGAGCGGGACGCGCGACGCCGCCCGTCGCTGATAAACTGCACAACCGACGATGATTGCGATCTCTGATCTGCTGTTTCGATACCCCGGGGGCGAGTTCGAGCTGAACGTCCCGGAGCTCGAGGTGGCGGCGGGTGAAACCGTGGCTGTCATCGGACCGTCGGGGTCGGGCAAGACGACGCTGCTCCATCTGATGGCCGGGATCCGGCTGCCGCAGGAGGGCACCGTTGTCACCGACGAGGTCGAGGTCACCGACCTCGACGACGGCGATCGCCGCGACTTCCGCATCCGGCGCATCGGGATGGTCTTTCAGGAGTTCGAGCTGCTCGAGTATTTGACGGTGCTCGACAACATCCTCCTCCCCTACCGGATCAACGGCTCGCTCAAGCTCGATCGCGCGGTCCGCGAGCGAGCGGCGTCGATCGCCGAACAGGTGGGGATCGCCGACAAGCTGAACCGGCTTTCCACCCGGCTGTCGCATGGCGAGAAGCAACGGGTTGCGGTGTGCCGGGCGCTGATCGCCGAGCCGGTGCTGCTGCTCGCCGACGAGCCGACCGGCAACCTCGATCCCACAAACACCCTGAAGGTGCTCGACATCCTCCTGGATGCCGCCGAGGCCACCGGCGCCACGTTGGTCACAGTCACCCACGACCACGACCTGCTCCCAAGATTCGACCGAAGCATCGACGTCATGGAGCTTCTGAACATCACGGGAAAACCGCAGATAACGCAGATGGGCGCAGATCACAAGAAGGAAAAAGGCCCACAGATCACCCAGATTGACCCAGATGGGGACGTCAGACAATGAAAAAGGATCTCCCCCTTGGCCACGAGACCTACCGAATCCTCGGGGCATGTTTTGAGGTGTACAACGAAATGGGCTGCGGGTTCCTCGAGCCCGTATATCAAGAGTGCCTGAAATTAGAGTTTCGCAACCAGAAGATGCCGTTCGAATCGCAAAAAACACTACGTATCAGTTACAAAGGAACCGGGCTGCTGAAGAGATACCAGCCGGATTTCATTTGTTTTGAATCCGTTGTCGTAGAGATCAAGGCAATTTCACGTTCAACGAGCGACCATCGAGCTCAGCTTCTCAACTACCTCCATGCCGCAAACCTCGATGTCGGTCTCTTGGTCAACTTCGGACATCATCCGAAACTCGAGTACGAACGATTTCTGAGTCGCCGATTTGCTGATCTGTGTGAATCTGGGTCATCTGTGGGCAAATTGCGATGAGCGATGTCCTCTTCCTCGCATGGCGCTACTTGGCTCATAATCGGGTCAAGACGGCGGTGCTGGTGGGGTCGATCATGTTGATCGTCTACCTGCCGGTGGCGCTGCGGGTTTTGGTCCGACAGTCGGCGGCCGAGCTCACGGCCCGCGCCGAGGCGACGCCGTTGCTCGTCGGCGCCAAGGGCAGCCCCCTCGAGCTCGCGCTGAGCTCGCTCTACTTCGAGTCCGACACCCCCGAGCTCACGACATTTGCCGAGTCCGAGAGGGTGTCCGAGACGGGTCTCGCGCAGGCGATTCCGCTTTACGTTCGTTTCAAGGTCCGTCAACAGCCCATCGTCGGCACCTCGCTCGAGTACTTCGGCTTTCGCGGCCTTCAATTCGCTGAAGGCCGGCCCATGGCGGTGCTCGGCGAGTGCGTGCTCGGCGCCCGGGCGGCCGCAGCCCTCGACGCAGGGGTCGGTGATTCGGTGATCTCCTCACCCGAGAGCGTCTTCGATATCGCCGGTATCTACCCGCTCAAGATGTCGGTTGTGGGCGTGCTCGAACCCTCCTACACCGCCGACGACGTGGCGGTGTTTGTCGACCTCAAGACGGCGTGGATCGTCCAGGGCCTGGTGCATGGCCACCAGGACA
>CAYPBC010000455.1:0-2548 GCA_964408845.1 uncultured Thermoanaerobaculia bacterium | reverse complement strand
GGGGATCGCTGCGGTGATCCCCCTCCCCGCCCTCGGCGAGGGGGCCCGCCAATACGTGGTGCAGGAGTTCAGCTCGCTCGGTAGCAACCTCTTGATCGTCATCCCCGGCAAGATCGAGACCACCGGGATGATGCCGTTTGGAGGTGTGGTTCACGATCTCACCATCGACGATTATCGGGCGGTCGCGGTGAGGATTCCGGAGGTCATGCGCGCGGCGCCGCTGGCAACGGGCACCGAGACGGTCCGCTATGGCGGCAAGGGACGTTCGGTGCCGGTGATCGGCACGACTGCCGAGCTGCTCGAGGTCCGACGACTCAAGATCGGCTCCGGCCGGTTTCTCGCGGCGGGAGATCCCGACCAGGGGGGCACCGAAATGGTGGTCGGTATCAAGGTGGCCCAGGAGCTCTTTGGGTCCGAGAATCCACTCGGCCGAGTGGTACGGTTGGGCGACTGGCGGTTCCGGGTGGTTGGGGTGCTCGAGCCTCGCGGACGCTCTCTGGGTTTTGATTTCGACGACCTCGTCATGGTGCCGGTGCGTACTGCGATGCGGATCTTCAACCGCACCACACTCTTCCGAATTCTCATCGAGCTGCACTCGGAAAACGATCTCGAGGCCGGCAAACAGGCGGTGCTCGATCTTCTCGCCGATCGCCATCGGGCCGAGGATGTCACGGTCATCACCCAGGATGCGGTCGTCAACACCCTTGACTCCATCCTCGGCGTGCTCACTCTCACCCTGGCCGCGATCGCGTCGGTGTCGTTGACCGTTGCCGGCGTGGGGATCATGAACGTGATGCTGGTGGCGGTGTCCGAACGGCGCCGGGAGATTGGGCTGCTCAAGGCTCTTGGCGCGGGCACGGGCCAGATCCTCGGGGTGTTCATCACCGAGGCGGCGGTGTTGTCCACCCTCGGCGGGCTTGTCGGTTTGGGGGTGGGATGGGCGGCGGTCGTGGCCTTCGTGCAAATCTATCCAACATTCCCTGCGGCGACGCCGGTGTGGGCGGTGGTCGCGTCGCTCGTGATGTCGATGGTCGTCGGCATCTTCTTCGGGGTGGTTCCCGCACGCCGGGCGGCCCGCCTCGACCCGGTGGAAGCGCTGGTGGGACGATGACTTTTGAATTAGGAATTAGGAATTATGAATTAGGAATGCATCACACCCACCTGCGAGCAATCCTCGAAGAGGAGGGTCCGGAATTCCTAATTCCTAATTCCTCATTCCTAATTGGTCGGGTGGTCGGATGGATTTGATCGAGCTTTTCCGCTTCGTGGGTGGTGCGCTGCGCGGCCAGCGGTTGCGCTCGTTCCTGTCAGCGCTCGGAGTCGCTATCGGCGTCACCGCGGTGATCCTCCTGACCTCGCTGGGCGAGGGCACACGCGAGTACATCGTCGGGCAGTTCACGCAGTTCGGTACCAGCATCGTTGGCATCAACCCGGGCAAGGTGAAGACGGTCGGGATACCGGGGGTGCTTGGAGGCACTACCCACAAGCTGACCATCGATGATGCCGAGGCTCTCCGCCGCGTTCCAGAGGTGGTGGAGGTGGTGCCGGTGGCTTTTGGCCAGGCCCGGGTGGAGGGCGGCGGGCGCGGTCGCAGCGTGTTTGTCCAGGGGGTGGGATGGGAGGCTTCCAAGGCCTTTCGTCTTCGGGTTTCCCAGGGTTCGTTCCTGCCCAAGATGGACCCAAACCGGCGCGGCTCCTATGCGGTGCTCGGATCCAAGCTGTCGCGGGAGCTCTTCGACGACGCCTCGCCCCTGGGCAAGCGGGTGCGCATCGGTGGGTACTCCTTTCTCGTGATCGGCATGATGGAGGCCAAGGGGCAGATGATGGGCTTCGATCTTGATGACACCGTCTACATTCCGGTCGCAACGGCCATGGATCTATTCGACGTCGACGAGCTCAACGAGATCGATCTGGTTGCCACCAGCACCGACGTTATTCCCGAGGTGGTTGCCGGCATCCGCGCCTTGCTCATGGAGCGCCACCGTGGGGAAGAGGACTTCACCATCACGACTCAGACCGAGATGCTCGACACCTTCGGCAAGATCATCGGGATGATCACCATCGCAGTCTCCGGCATTGCCGGTGTGTCGTTGCTTGTGGGCGCGATGGGGATATTCACCATCATGTGGATATCGGTCCACGAAAGGACAAATGAGATCGGTCTGCTGCGCGCCCTCGGGGTGTCTCGAGGAATGGTGCAGGGGTTGTTCCTGCTCGAGTCGGTTTTGCTGGCGGCGGCTGGTGGAGCTTTGGGCCTGTCGGCGGGTCTGGTAATAGTCGTCCTGAGCCGCGCAGCCGCGCCCGGACTACCCCTGTCAACACCCCCGATGGCGGTCGCCGCTGCCCTCGGCATGTGTCTTCTGGTCGGCGTGGCAAGCGGTGTCGCACCTGCGCGTCGGGCTGCCCAGCTCGATCCGATCGAGGCGTTGCGCACGGAGTGAGTTAGCCCGGCCTTCTCACCGGGTTTCGTAGCGAGGGCGGCGAAGGGTAGTCAGATGTTGGGTTTTTCGCGAATCGGGCGACGCAGGCGTAGTCGCACTACGTTGAG
>CAYPBC010000454.1:0-2549 GCA_964408845.1 uncultured Thermoanaerobaculia bacterium | reverse complement strand
CTCCCATTCCGCTTTTGCTCGCTCCCGCCTTCCGCTTTTGCTATTCCCCCGACAGAGTCATCTGAAGTTTACAAATGATCCAGTTGTCAGTTACAGACCTCGTAAAGCACAAATCGGTCTGTTTCTGTAACGAGCGTTATATCAACGCGTTATAAACGTAAAAAGTGAAATTGGACAATCGCCCTCTGCCTGGACAAATCCGAAAATTGGACAATTTGGAAGTTAAGCAGTTGGGTCGGAAGGAGTTACAGACAATACTGTCCAAATGGGTCAAAATGGCCTCCCCGCTTTGGTACGCTGGCGAATGGGCGGAGAAAAGGGGAGGCTTGGCGTGGGACAATGTGCGAAATTCGACCTGTCGCGGGAACCGGAAGGCAGGTCGAATCTTGGGCGCAATCTGGCATTGGAATTGAGGGGCCGGCGGGCGTGGTTGTACCGTCGAGGACTGTTGATCAAAGATCTGGATCTTTCCGACCCCGTGGCCGTGCGTCTGTTCGTGGTCGAAGCGGTAGAGCTGGGGGCTAACCAAAGCCGCTTGGCCACAGCCTTGAGTATGAGCCGACAGACGATTCACAACTATCGTCAGATCAAGAAGCATTTCGGCATGGAAGGACTGATCCGAGGTTATTCGCTGGAGCAGGACCGGAGGAGACAACGGCAAAAGTGTGCAGGGACAGCGATCAAGGGCAACAAGGCCAAAACGGTGGCTGCGATTCGCCAGTGCGAACACGATCAGCGCCAGCAGGCACAGCGACGGCAGAACGAATTCAATTTCTCGTTTGGGCCAGACTCCGAAGCGAGAAAGGTGGCCGCTTATCAGCAACCGTTTTTCGAAAAGCACGACTGGGAAGCGACGCGGTATGCGGGAG
The DNA here is from genome assembly GCA_964408845.1 of uncultured Thermoanaerobaculia bacterium. Classification (GTDB taxonomy): domain Bacteria; phylum Acidobacteriota; class Thermoanaerobaculia; order Thermoanaerobaculales; family Sulfomarinibacteraceae; genus Sulfomarinibacter. The sequence continues at coordinate 1,680 of CAYPBC010000454.1, read as the reverse complement.
CATTCACCTACGTCATCTGCCTGACTGCCGTGTGGCGATGGCTTGCCCTTGTGATGGGGCATTTTGGTGAAGCGTACAAGATCTTCATGGTCTTTCTGTTGATGGTGGCGCGCAACATTCGTTCGCTGGAACAAATGAAGAACGTGCGGCTGCGGGAAGCAGGCGTGATTCTGGGGTTGCGACGTGTCTTGTCAAAACCCAAACTGTGGACTTGGTTTTATGCGGCGGCGGACAAGGGAATTTCCCGTACGCTTCTTCACGACTATTTCGCGCATCAAATCCGTTCGGGACTCGTGTGGGTATGGATGTGGTTCACCGACGGACATCGTTTGCCGTACACTGGCGGGGAACGGGTGCATCACAGCTACAATACCCAAAGGCGCATGCCCATGCCCGGGCATACGAATCTGGTCACGGCTGATACCGACGGGCGGATTGTGGACTTTGAAATCCAGGAAGGCCAAGGCGATTTACGCCTGCAAATCCGAGGGTTATCAGCTAAGTGGGCGGAGCAACTTAAAGGTGGAAAGCCGATCCAAGTGTTTGACCGGGAGGGACACGGGGCACCTTTCTTCTCGGGCTTGGTGAGGGACGAGATACCGTTTGTGACATGGGACAAGAACGTGAATGTGCAATCTCTGGCAGGCATTGCGCAGGAAAAGTACGTGCATGAATTTGAATTCAACGCGAAGAAATACCGAGTGTTTGAGAAGGACAAAGTATTCACTTACAAACCGGAAGAAAACCTGAACTCGCAAACGCAGGATGAGGCACACACCTTCACCCTTCGTCGCATCTATATCTGGAACCAAACGAGCAATCGCAGAACATGCGGACTGGCATGGACGGGTGAACGTCCGGTCAGCACTGAAGACTGTACGCGAGCGATTCTGAGCCGGTGGGGTGCATCGGAAAACACCTTCAAGCACTGCAAGGACCGGCATCCCTTGCACTATCATCCGGGGCTCAAGCTGGAGGAAAGCGAACGTCAAAAGATTGCCAACCCCGCAGTAAAGGAGAAGCAACGCTTGCTCGATCGCCTCAAGAAGCAATTGCACTCGTTGAGGGAAAAGCTCGGCAAAGCCAAAGAGGTACTGAACAAAGATGGTACGCCGCGCCAGAACAGTCGCCGCGAGCAACTCAAACAGAACATTGCCGGGAAAGAAGCGGAAGTCCAGCGGTTGAAGAACGAGAAACGTGAGCTGCCGGAAACCGTGGATGTTTCCACACTGGCCGATTACAGATCTTTCAGACGAATTGACACTGAAGGCAAGAATCTGTTCGATTTCGTCACCTGCTCGGTGTGGAATGCGCGCAAGCAGATGGTGGCGTGGTTACGTCCGGACTTTGGCAATGACAACGAAGTGGTGGATCTGTTTTACGCCATTACCGGTTGCCACGGCTGGATCAAGAGTACGGCAACCGAAGTCATGGTCCGCCTGGAGCCGTTGGAGCAGGCCCATCGCCGCGCCGCTCAGGAGCAACTCTGCCGCAGACTCAGCGGGCTGCTTGCTCAAGCGCCGATGGGTAAATGGCTGGTCATAGAGGTCGGCGAGTCGCCCCTCGGGTGTTGACAAAAGTGTCCACAAAAACAAGGCTATTCCGCGTCTACTTTACGAGGTCTGTAGACATACGAAATCGCATATATCACAGTAGCGTGGGTTCGAGCATGGAAGGAGG
>CAYPBC010000453.1:0-2552 GCA_964408845.1 uncultured Thermoanaerobaculia bacterium | reverse complement strand
GCGCTGCCGTCGGCGGGTTGACGCCCCAGGCTATGAGTCTGTCGCCGCTTCGCGGCTAGATGGATTGATGTCCTGTCTTATTCTTGGGGCTGACGCCTCAGGCTATGAACATGCCGCCGCTTCGCGGCTCTTCTTTCGTGGGTGCTTTGGCCACATCACTGAACGCGATCATCTTGATGCGCCGAGCTTCAGACGTAATTTCTTCTCGTGGCCCTCTCGTTCGACGGTGACGGTGACCGTGTCGCCCTCCTCGTAGGCTTCGAGGATCAGCCCGAGCTCGCCGCTCGAGCTGACCGGCTTACCATCGATTCCGACGATCACATCGCCCACCGTCACCCTTCCGCGTCGATCGCGATATGCCGGACGGATGCCGGCCCTATCGGCCCCGGTGCCGCCGACCACACCGATGACCACGGCGCCCTCGATTCCCGACCGGCGGACGATGTGGTCGGAAGCGAGTTCGACGCCGAGGGTTGGCCGCAGGACCTTGCCATGGGCGATGAGCTGCGGCACCACCCAGTTGACCGTGTCAACCGGAATCGCAAATCCAACCCCGGCGTAGCCGCCGGATGGGCTGACGATCGCGGTGTTGACTCCGATGAGGCGGCCGGCGCTGTCGAGCAGCGGCCCGCCCGAATTGCCGGGGTTGATCGCGGCATCAGTTTGGATGACGTTTCGGATGGGCACCCCATCAGGCGACTGGATTTCGCGTCCGAGCGCGGACACGATACCGGTGGTCAAGGTCTGGTCATAGCCGAAAGGGTTGCCGATCGCGAGCACGGTCTGGCCGACCTTGAGGTCCGACGACGAGCCGAGCGCGACGGGATGGAGCTGGCTCCGCGGCGCCTCGATGTGCAGTACCGCGAGGTCCTTCTCCTCTGCATAGCCGACCAGGGTCGCAGTCCAGGTGCTGCCATCGGCAAGGGTAACCTCGGCCCGATCCGCGCCGCGGATGACGTGGAAGTTTGTCACGACACTGCCGCTGTCGTCCCACACAAAACCGGAACCGGTACCGCGGGGTATTTCCATCACGTTGAAACGGAAGAAGTCGCGGCGTAAGGCCACCGACGTGATGTAGACGACGGCCGGCGAGGTATTCTCGAAGAGCTGGGTGATGCTCTTCTCTGCGGCAGTGAGGTCGGCCCGTGGCGCCACCTGCCGCACGGCCGGTTCAGTGCGCTCGGTTTGCTGTGAAAACGCGATCGTGCTCACTGCCACTCCCGCTGCAAAGCTTGAAATCAACAGTGCCCTGAAAAATCCGCGTTGGATTGCCATCTCCCGTTCCTCCGATCTCGAGCCCCGGGTATCTCCAATCTGCACCATACCGGAAAATCCCATACCCATGTCGCGAGATCTCGGTTTCAACTCTCGTTGTGGGACAATGGAGAAGGTAACCAGCGGGCCGGTGGCCCACAGAACCGGTCAAGGGGGATACATGAGAAATCTCATCACCATCGCCGTGGTTGTGGTGGTTGGGCTGTTGGCGTTCAACTACCTCAGCACCGGAGAGTTCAAGATCCTGCCCGGCAGCTCGATGAGCCGGGAGGCGCGCGAGGTCAACAGCCTCAAGGGCGACTTTCGTCGCGCGGCGCAGGAGTACCGTCAGGCGGGCCGCCAGGCCGGCATCAGCGGCATGGACACCACCGCCGCGGCCGAGATCGCGTTGTCGACCGTGGCCGGGGTCGAGCGCGATCTCAAGCTCATGCGAAAAGACACCTCAGACCCCGAGGTCCGCGAGGCGATCGACGATTTGCTGAGGGAAATCAAGAAGTTCAAAATCGATATCAGCTAGCTGGTGAGAACTGCGCTGTCCCATCCGGAGTTTCCGGATGGGAACGGCTAAAAGCTGAACCCCAGTCCGAACATCGTCCGGAAGTCGTCCTGCTTCGGGAAGCTCCCACTTGAGTTCTTTCGCGGATCCTGGATGCGATCCCACACCCAGGTGATGTCGAAGTCGAGATCGCCCACCAGGTCGAACTCGAAGCCCGTCATGAAGTGATGGGTATAGGTCCCGGACTCCTCGTTGACGACGAAGAAGCGGTAGTCAACGAAGAAGTCCAACCACCCTGTGAGCTCATTGTCGTAACGAGTGCCGATCACGATGGCGGGTGAGTTCTCCGAATCCGACTCCTCCGGCAGCACGTCGTCAAAATTGGTGATCTGGTAGGCGATACCGCCGTCCACGCTCCATTCGACCTTCGAGGTGTCGATGATTTGATAGCCGAGCCCGACGCCGAGGGTCCACCGGCTGGCGATGTTCTGGAAAGGATCGCGGTAGTACTCACCGAGCACGGGAGACACGTAGAAACGGTTCGAAACAAACCAATTCCAGCCTGCGGTCGCGCGCTGGTTATCGGCGATGGTGGTGCCATCGGTCTCTGAGAAGCTGCCGAGGTAGTTGAAATCGATGCGGTTCTTCGGCGTCCGGCGCATGACGGTCGCGTTGGTGTTGAACTCCGTCTGCTCCGTGTTGCCGGTGCGGACGTTGAGCCCTGCGCTCACCTTGGCGGACCAGTAATTCCATTCCTTTGGCGTGCCGGCGGTCATGGAGA
>CAYPBC010000452.1:0-2555 GCA_964408845.1 uncultured Thermoanaerobaculia bacterium | reverse complement strand
GCTCGACGTGGTGCGGATCGCAATCCCGCTGGTGATCTATTTCGTGGTGATGTTCGTGGTCTCGTTCTTCATGTCGAAGAAGGTCGGCGCCGACTATGAAAAATCGGCCACGCTTTCGTTTACGGCGGCCTCGAACAACTTCGAGCTCGCCATCGCGGTCGCCATCGCGACCTTCGGCATTTCCTCCGGCGTCGCCTTTGCCGCGGTCATCGGCCCCCTGGTCGAGGTGCCGGTGCTGATCTGCCTGGTCAACGTCTCCCTGTACTTCCGCGGGCGTTTCTTCGGGGCTCGACCCAGGACGGCAGCGGCGGCGGATCGCTCGGCGTGATCCGCAGCCATTATCTTCTGATTGTCTGTCGCCGCTTCGCGGCTTGACGGTTCTTTGCGTGCCGTAATCCTGGGGCTGACGCCCCAGGCCATGGATCTGCCGCCGCTTCGCGGCTGCTTGGTGCCATCACGACGAAAGGTGCGAAGTTACTTGAGAGTGCGGGTTGGCTCACCACAGAGTTCGCACCGGGTAGCTCGTGATTTGCTCATCGGGGGTCAGGAGGACCAGCCCTTCGGCGGTGGCCTGGCAGATCAGCATTCGGTCGAAGGGATCGCGATGGATCGCCGGCAGCTTTCCGAGCAACAGGGTCGCATCCTCACTGAGCGGCAGGGGTGCGATCCCGTGCCGTTGTCTCATTTCGGGGACGAAGTCCGACGGAGGAGACGGCAGGGGTAGGCGGCCGAGACCGTGTTTGACCGCAATCTCCCACGCCGAGATCGCGGACAGATAGACCTCGTTGTCGGGCGCGGTGAATGCGATCCGGGCGCGCTCGGAGAGCTCCGGCGCCCCGGCCACGATCCACAAGAACGTACAGGTGTCGAGGAGGAGCTTCATCGGCCCTCGAACGCTTCCACGAGCTCGTCAGGGAGCGGTTCGAAGAAAGTGGCCGGAACCTCGAAATCCTTGCATGCCAGGCCGACAGGCCGGGGTTCGGCGTGCCGACCCGGAAGGCCCCGGATCTCGGCGATCGGCACGTTGCGCTTGCACAGCACGATCACCTCGCCCTCCGAAAGCGCCTTCAGATAGCTTGAGAGGTGGGTCTTCGCTTCGTGAATATTGAGTCGAATCATGGTTCAAATATAAGTCTATAACTGAACTATGTCAATGTGCTCGCCAAGTCCTGATGAAAAGGTTTCATCATGGGTTGGAGGGCCTCGTCGCAGTCCCGCGTCCGAAGTGCCCATCGGTTTCGCTATCGCAATCGCTATCGGTATCGAAATCCCAGATGGGCGGCGTCCATTTCGATAGCGATAGCGATCCCGATAGCGATAGCAGACGCCGAACCCTGCACCTCGAACAGCGCTGGACCGTCATTCGCTTGACAAGCCCCCGCGTGCGGGCAAGGATCTTCTGAGGTCATTGCCTGGTAGGAGTATCCATGGAAACCGACGAACCCGTCCTCATCAATTACACCCGCGGCCCGGTCGAGGTTTACGGTCGGCGGATGAAGATGGAGTACATCGGGATGGCGTCGGTCTTTGTCGTCATCGCCGTGCTCATCTACGGCGGGGCGCCGTGGCAGCAGTCGATCGTCGCCACCTTTGGCAGCTTCTTCCTCTTCCTCGGGCTGAAGAAGAAGAACCGCGACCATCTCATGTGCTCCTTCCTACTCTTCATGGCCGCTCTCCTGGCGCGCCCCGCGGTCCTGGTTGCGGACTGGGCGCTGCCGCTCTTGCTATTCGGGGCAACCGTTTTCTCCCTCGAACGCTACATCGAAAAGCGGCCCTCGCAGGTCTACGTGCTGCCGGTGGTCTTCGCGGTGTGGGGCTGGGTGGACGGGTTCTGGCTGCTCGCCCTGTTCTTTGCCGCCACCTACCTCTTCCATCCGAGGGCTGACCGGCCCGGTTGGCGCAAGAAGCTCGGTCTGACCATTGCCGGCGCCGCCGTCGCGGGCGGCATCACGACCGCTCTTCGTCTGGCGGGTTCGCGCTCGCCGGACGGCTACTGGTCGTCAGAGCGTTTCGCGCTCGCTCCCGGCCACCTGATCTTCGCCGCCATCGTCGCCCTCGCCGTACTCGTCATCGTGGGGCTTTATTGGCGGCGGATCATCGCTCCACACCGGATCAACCCAGTCGTTTTCGCCATCCTCGCGCCGTGGGACATCCGGCTGACCGCGATGTTCGGAATGGTGGCGGCGGTGCTCTTTGCGGCAACCATATTCCGCCACAGCATCGACTCGGATTGGGCGCGTCCTTTCTTCAAGCACACCGAGTGGCACTTCTTCTGGTGGGTTCTTGCGCTGGCGATATGGGCGGTGGCATTCCGCTGATTCCTGGGAATCACACCCCAGGCAATGTGTCTGTCGCACCTTCGGCGCTCGGTGAAACACATGTCCCCGTTGTCCTGGGAATCACACCCCAGGCAATGTGTCTGTCGCACCTTCGGCGCTCGGTGAAACACATGTCCCCGTTGTCCTGGGGCTCACGCCCCAGGCTATGAGTCTGTCGCTGCTTCGCAGCTCGGCCGAACACAACTCTTCCCTTTCCTGGGGCTCACGCCCCAGGCT
>CAYPBC010000451.1:0-2571 GCA_964408845.1 uncultured Thermoanaerobaculia bacterium | reverse complement strand
CCAGGCTATGTATCTATCGCCGCTTCGCGGCTTGTTACAGCTACCGAAGTCGGCCAAGTTTCTTGAGAGTGATCAGTAATCAGAGCCGGTCCGATGACTGATCACTGATTACTTGATCACCGATCACTCGCGACCGGCCCGCATCAGAGCTTCGATCTCGGACGCGTTCGTCGGGAGATCCGCCGACAGGTTCTCGGCGCCGTCGGCCGTGATCAGAAAATCGTTTTCGATCCGCACCCCCAACGCCTCCGCCGGTATGTAAATCCCGGGCTCGTTGGTGATCACCATGCCCGGCTCGAGCGGGGCCTCGTCCGAGCCCGGGTCATGGGCGTCGAGACCGAGGTGGTGGCCGAGACCATGGATGAAGTACTGGCCGAGACTCTCCCCCTGTGAGTCGCAGATTTCCGACTCTTCGAAGATGCCATAGGCGATCTTGCGCAAATCGAAGATCGAGACCCCCGGCCGCATCGCCTCGGCGGCCCGGTCGTGGGCTGAGAGCACCAGATCGTAGACCTCCCGCTGGCGATCGCTGAAGCGCCCGTTGGCGGGGTAAGTCCGGGTCAGATCGCCGCAGTAATAGCCCCAGCGGGCGCCAATGTCCACCACAACCAGCTCACCGTCGTTGCAGGTGCCGACATTCTGGTCGTAGTGGAGCGTGGTCGCGTTGTAGCCGGAGCCGACGATCGACGGGAAGGCAACGCCCTCCGCGCCGGCCTCACGAAAGGCCGCGTACACCGCACCATCCACAGCGCCCTCTCCGATGCCCGCAGTGATAACCCCCGCGGCCCGGCGCTGCCCCGCGATGGTCGCGGCCATCGCCTTGTGCAGGAGCGCGACCTCGCCCTCGTCCTTGATGACGCGCAGCTCACCGATGGCGCCACTCATGTCCTTGACGGCAAAGGTCGGCAGGCGGTCACGGAGACTCGCGACATAGCGATGGGTCGGCGGCAGCGGTGCGCCGCTCGCCACCGCCGTATAGTCGGTCCAGAGCACGGCATCGGGTTCTGAGAGCCAACCCTGGAGCCGGCCTTCGAGACCCGGGACCGGCCGGCGCCTGGCATCGAGCACGATCTCCGACGGTGCAGTGGAGAGCACCTCGTCAAAACCGAAGACCTCGGCCGCCTCCTCGCCCGGTCCCCACTTGGGGCCGGTCCACTGTTCGACGTTGGGGTTGCGCGGCGGCAGGAAGAGCAGATCACCACCTTCCCCCGGACGCAGCACCATGACGGCGTTCGGCAGCTCCACCCCGGTCAGGTAGAAGAAGTTCGTGCTCTGGCGAAAGGTGCCGACGTCTCCGTAGCCGCGGTCGTCCCCGGCGCCCCACAGCACCACGGTGCCGCCTTCGACCTTCTCGAGCAGCCGCTGCCGTCTCGCCCGATACACCTCTTTCGGCTGCAGCTCAACCGCGTAGTTGCCGCCTCGCATGTCGTTGTGTGCCACGGTCACCTCCATTCGAGTCGGATCAGTCTACTCGGCAAACAAACGGTTTCCAACCCGCGTCTGGGGCGTGGGGCGTGGGGATCGAGGCGTGCAGCGTGGATCCCCCTACCCGGATGACGACAAGGACGTCCTCGTCAGCGGTGACCTCGAGAGCGGTGAGATCCTCGTCGATCGCGAAATCCAAGGAGCGGATGATGGATCGTGAAGCGCTTCTCACCTCACCTGTTCGAGATCCTCGAAGCTGCCGTCGTCCCCGTCGTAGTCCTCGATCTCGACATGACCATCGGCGTCTATGCTCAAGGCTGCCGCGACGTGAAGGCTGCCCTCGCCGCGGCCGAATGTATCGGTCACGAACTCGGCAATGCCGAACGGGTAGTCGAGCGACTCTTCGCCAAAGGTGGTCTCCTCGACTCGAATCCTGCGCGCCGTGAGGAAGAGATATCGATAGCCCTTCCCCTGGGGCTCGGCCACCACCAACGCAATGGGCATCTCCAGGGCGCCGAGCCGAAGTCGGCCGTCGTTGCGCCCGGTAAGGGCCGACAGCAGCGCACCCTGACCGCCCTCTTCAAGCACCTCGGCCAACTGCTTCACCTGCTCGACCGATGTGAATCGGTTGGCGATAAAGGTCACCGGCATCCGCCTCGTGCCCTGAGACCCACGCACCACGGCGGTGGCGGAGAACTCGCGGCCGGGCTCGTCGGCTGCGAGGGGCAAAGCGATCACGATGATCGAAAAAAGGGCTGTGATGGCCGAAATGCGTGGGGTTTTCAATGTTGACTCCTTTTCGGTGCTGTATCCGTTCTGGATTGTACGCCGGAATTATTCGGACACGCGCCAACAAGGCAAATCAGTATCGTTATCGGGATCGCTATCGACGATGGACCCCACCATTCGACCTTTCGATAGCGATGCCGATAGCGATTGCGATGCGGAAATCGGGCACGGAGACGGAGACGGGCACGGGTCGGGCGCGGGCACGGAGACGGAGACGGGTGTTGGTTCCTTTACTCCCCCACGCGGTCTGTGTAGACTGACTTCGTCGCAGCGCGGCATCCAGCGACACTTGGAGGACCCATGAGCGTAGGCATCGTCGGTTACGGCGCTTTTATCCCGAGACGCCGAATCAAGCTC
>CAYPBC010000450.1:0-2573 GCA_964408845.1 uncultured Thermoanaerobaculia bacterium | reverse complement strand
AGATCGAGGAAGTACACCATCTCGAGAGTGCGGTCGGTGGCGGCTGCCGGCCCCGTCGATCCATCGGCGCCTCCTTGCGGGCGTGAGATCTCGGTGAAGTGGGTGATCTCCTGTTTGCGCCCGTTCTCGTAGATTTGGAAATCCTTGGCGCTCAGACCGGTCACCGGCCGCCCGGTCCCGGGGTCGATGACCCGCACCGGAACCTCGATGACGTTGACGGTGGCTTCTCCCGCGAACTGCGCTTCCTGCGCGATGGCGGCAGGCATGGCTGCGCCGATGCCCAGGACGAGCACAGTTGTGGTGACGGCCGATGCAACTCTCATCCGGAAAATAATAGCGCAAACGGTAGGTGTTTTTGGCGAAGATCTGTCAGATCGCTTGACAGCGACGGCGAGGAAGATCGAATATGAATGAGGATTCATTCATTCGGAGGTGCCATGCCTGAGAGCGGAAAATCACGCGAGCTGACAAACCGCGAACAGAAACGGCAGCGGATTCTCAGGGCGGCGATCGACGTCTTCGCATCCAAGGGCTATTTCACGGCGCGGATGACGGATGTTGCGGAGGCTGCAGAGGTCGCAGATGGCACGCTGTACCTGTACTTCGAGGGCAAGGAGCACCTCCTGATGTCGATCTTCGACAGCGTTCTCGGGCGTTTCATCGAACGCCTGGACGAGGAGATCGAGAGAATCGACAGTCCAACCGAAAAGCTCAGCATCATGATCCGCCTGCACCTGGAGACCCTCGGCCGCGACCATGCCCTGGCCCATGTTCTGCAGATCGAGACCCGCCATTCGCGACGATTCATGAGCCTGTTTACCCGTGGTAAACTCGGCGAGTATTTGAATCGGGTGCGCGACATCATCGTGGAGGGGCAGGAGTCGGGTGTGTTCCGTGGAGACATCAGCCCGGGATTGGCAACCAATCTGGTCTTCGGTGCGGTCGACGAGATCGTGACGTCCTGGTTGCTGGCGGAGCGTCCGGGGGATCTGGTGCGCCATCATCGCCCCCTGGTCCGAATGCTCACCGATGGCATCGCACCCTGCAGGGATCACGGGGGAGAGCAGGCATGACCGAGAAAACCGTCCTCGATCTATACCGGCATGAGTTTGAATCGCCGCGGAACGAGCATTACTTCCACTACACGCTCGACGGTCATTCCACGTTGAGCACTGCCGAGTTCTTTGCCCGTACCGCTGGTCTCGCGGTCGGGTTGGAACGATTGGGTGTCGGCCGTGGCGATCGGGTGATGCTGTTGACCGACAACCGCCCCGAGTGGCACATGGTCGACCTGGCGGCGATGGACATCGGTGCGGCCGACGTGCCGATCTACGCGACGCTGATGCCGGAGCAGATCGCCTATCAGGGCCAAGATTCCGGCGCCGTGGTGGCGGTTGCGGAAAACCCCGAACAGATGGCGAAGTTCCTCGAGATACGGGGCGAGTGTCCCGACCTCAAGCACCTGATACAGATCGAGGGCCCATGCGCCGCAGGGGTGGTTGCGCTCGATGAGGTGATCGATTCGGGGCGATCCGGCGAGGCGGAGGATCTTTTCTGGCAGAGGGCCGACAACGTCGGTGAGAGTGATCTACTGACCCTGATCTACACATCGGGCACCACCGGTAAACCGAAGGGAGTCACCCTCACCCACCGCAACCTCGTCCAAAATGTCCTGCCGTCATCAGAACGCGCGACCGTCGGTCCCGACGACCTCGGTCTCGAGTTCCTTCCCTTGTGCCATGTCTTCGAACGAATGATCGGGTATCTCTACATGTACCGGGCGGTGACCAAGGCCTACTGCTCCGTCTATCACGTGGGAGACCTCCTGACGACGATCAAACCGACGGTCTTCGCCAGCGTGCCGCGCATCTACGAAAAGGTCTACGACAAGGTCATGGACAAGGTGAGCACGGCGCCGGCCATACGCCGCGCTCTCTTCAACTGGGCGATCGGAGAGGGTCAAAAGGCGTACCCCGAGCGCCTCGCAGGTCGTAAGCCGAGCGGTCTTGGTTACAAGCTCGCCGACAAGATTGTGCTGTCAAAGGTGCGGGACGCTCTCGGCGGCAAGTTGCGATTCTGCATCTCCGGTGGCGCGCCGCTGCCGCTCTTCACCAACGAGTTCTTCCAATCGATCGGAATCTGGATCCTCGAGGGCTACGGTCTCACCGAGACCTCACCGGTGATCGCGGTCAACGGGTTTTCCGCCGGAATGACCAGGCTCGGAACGGTGGGAAAGCCGATCTCGAACGTCGAGGCCAAGATAGCCGACGATGGCGAGCTCTGTGTCAAGGGTCCGTCGGTGATGTCAGAGACGAACGGTTACTGGAACCTGCCGGAAAAGACCGCCGAGGTCTTCGACGCCGACGGGTTCTTCCTTACCGGCGACATCGCTGAAATCGACGACGGGTTCATCCGCATCACTGACCGCAAGAAGGACCTCATCGTCACCGCGGGCGGCAAGAACATCGCACCGCAGCCGATCGAGGCCGAGCTCAAGCGATCGTCGCTTGTCGACAACGCAGTCATCATCGGTGACCGGCGGCCCTTCCTGCTGGTGCTACTGTCACCCAACG
>CAYPBC010000449.1:0-2585 GCA_964408845.1 uncultured Thermoanaerobaculia bacterium | reverse complement strand
TGTGGACCATGCCGTCGACCGAGATCTCGTCCAGCCGCACGAAGAGCCCGAAGTCCGTGACCCCCGAGATGTGACCGGCGAAGACCTCGCCCTCACGTTCGCGCAGAAACAGCACCGTCTTCCACTCGACCGCTTCGCGCTCCGCGGACTCGGCCCGGCGCTCCGCCGCCGAGCACGACTCGCCCAGCTTCTCGAGCTCTGCTTCCATCGCCTCGCGTTCCTCGCCCGCGGGCATCGGTCCCTCCGCCTGCAGACGCCTCAGCATCCGGTGGACCACCAGATCGGGGTAGCGACGAATCGGCGACGTGAAGTGGAGGTACTCGTCGGTCGTCAGTGCGTAGTGGCCTCGCGGATCAGGGGTGTAGAGGGCCCTGGCCAGGGTTCGCAGAACCAGCATGTCGATGAGCCGTTCCTCGGGCCGGCCTTCGGCCGATTCGAGCAGCGCCTGCAGCGCGGCCGGCTCGAGCGAGTGCGGATCGCCCTTCAGCTGCAGCCCGAGATCGGCCACCACCCGCTTGAGATCCTCAACCCGCGTCGCCTCCGGTTCATCGTGAACCCGATAGAGCGCCGGTTGCCCCGCCCCCATGAGGATCTTCGCTGCGCACCGGTTGGCAGCCACCATCAGCTCCTCGATCAAGCGGTGAGCGCGGTTGCGGGCGGCGGGCTGGATCGCCACGACCCGCCCCTCGGGGTCGAGAATCAACTCCGGTTCGGCAAGATCAAAATCGAGGCTTCCGCGCTCGCTGCGGGCGCGTCCCAGCCGACCGGCGGCTTCGGCCAGGAGCTCGAGCGAATCGGCGAACCCCGCCGTCTCCCCGGGCCACTCCCGCCGCGGCTTCTCCAGCCACTCGGCGACCTCGGCGTAGGTGCAGCGGCGACGCGAGCGGATCACCGAACTCTCCGCCGAGTACACCGCAACCCCACCATCATTCTTGACCCTAAAACGCACCGTCCAGGTCAGCCGGTCCTCCCCCTCCCGCAGCGAGCAGAGGTCATTCGACAATCGTTCCGGAAGCATCGGCACGCACACCCCGGGGAGGTAGACGCTGGTGCCTCGCTCGCGCGCCGCTGCGTCGAGGGCCATACCCGGGCGGACGAAGTGGCTGACGTCGGCGATGTGCACCCCAACCTCGATGTCGCCCTCACCCCCGGCGCGGGCGCTGACCGCGTCGTCGAAATCGCGCGCGGTGCGGCCATCGATCGTGATCGTCGATTCTCCCCGCAAGTCCACGCGGCGCGCGAGCTCCTCGACGCCGATTGTGCCCGGCAGCAGCTCCGCCTCGGCCAGAGCCGCCGCCGGAAACTCCACCGGAATGCCGCGCTGCCGCAGGACCACCCGTTCCACTACTCCCGGGTCGTCGACTCGCCCCAATCTCTCGAGCACCACGCCCCGCGCGTGGCGCCCGCGCGCGTCCACCGAGTCGACCGAGATGACGACCAGTTCGCCCTCCTCGGGCTCGCCCTCAATCCTCGAGCTGGTGGGAGTCACCGTGAACCGCAGTCGTCGTTCGAGGGGCCGAACGTGCGGCTTGCCGCCACCGATCACCCAGCGCCCAACGACCTCTCGGCGTCCGCGCTCGAGCACCCGAACGACAACGCCCTCGCGGACGCCCTCGGCCCGGGCGCGCACGCGCGTCGTTTCGAGCCGCACCACCACCGTGTCGCCCTCGATAGCGCCGCGCATCCCCCGCGGCGGGATCCGAACCGGCGGACCGCCGCCATCCGTCGCTGCCACCTCGACGAAACCACCGGCAACTCGGCGCAGCGTGCCGGTCACCAGATCCGAGGATTCGGCGACAAAGTACCGCTTGCCACGCCCCAGCACCACCCGGCCGTCGCGCTGCAGCTCCTTGAGCGCGGGACGCAGCAACCGCCGGGCGTCCGAACGCCCGAGCTTGCGCTCCGCCGCCAGCTGATTCACCAGCTGGTGTGCGGTCAGCCCCTTCCGGCCGCGTTTGCGAATAGCGGCCAGGAGCTCCTTGGCTGTCACATCACGATCTGAAGATTTCTTTCCCATCCGTGGTATTGAAACACAACATCACAAATTAGGAATGAGGAATTAGGAATTAGGAATGCCACCCACCCACCCGAATTGGCCTCCGGGGGGGGGGAGTGGGAATTCCTAATTCCTAATTCGGCGAGTCTTACTCGCTGGCGAGCTTGTTGTACAGCCACGCGAAGACGAAGCCACCTATCGCACCATCGAAGAAACCCCAGATCGCACCGATCACCGCACCGAAATAGCTGAGGCTGTAGCCGAAGTAGAAATGATCGATGTTTCTCATCAGCTGGCCTTCAAAGCCAAAGACCAACAACCATATCGTCGCCAGGAAGATCGTCAGGCTCCAAAAGACCCCGCACGCCACCGCAAACGCCTTGGTATTCAAACGCATCTCGAACCCCCCTCTACCTTTTGGTATCTCGCCGATTTCACCGAGCCATGGTAGCACCCCATGCCATACCCCCAGCGCATCGAAGTGCGATTTGCCTTGACACCCGATGCACCCCAATCTAGAATCTGCACCCGTCTGCGTGCGAAAGTGGCGGAATTGGTAGACGCGCAAGATTCAGGTTCTTGTGCCCGC
>CAYPBC010000448.1:0-2591 GCA_964408845.1 uncultured Thermoanaerobaculia bacterium | reverse complement strand
TGCCCGATCCACTGCTACCGGCCGGAGCCCCGGGAGAGAATGCGCGAGGTGATGCGGTTCGCCGGGCCGCGGATGTTCCGCAAACACCCGTACCTCGCCGTCATGCACCTCATCGCCGAACGTCGTCCGGCGCCGCCGCTGCCCGGGCGCCACAACCCTGTGGATCGACCGGGCAGGTGAGAGCAGAGGGTTCTCCGGGATGAGTTACCATGCGGATTGGCCAGGGAGGGACGGAATGCACTCCGCTCATCGTTTGAACGTCGCGCTTGATCACCAGCGACCAGGTCGAGTCGCAGCACAAAGTGTCCTGTTGATCCTCCTCGTGCTCGGAATGACTGGATGCTCGGCGTGGTCGCGCGAGCCACCTGATACCTGGAGAGCAAATTACGTCCGGGATCCGTTCCGGGTGTGGAACGCGAACAAGCTCGCGTTGAACGAGCTCGACTATCGGATTGAGGAGTCTGACGAGATGCAGGGGACGATGCGTGGGGTTTCGAACACCGGTCGCAAGGGCCCGGAGATCGTCCTCGATATCAGCCAGGTGGGACACGGTAGCGACCAGGTCAGCGTCTATGTCAAACCGTCGTTCAGCGAAGCTGGAGGGACAGGCGACCAGGCTCTCCTCGATAAAGCCGCTGAAGCGTTCATGAAACGCCTCGACGAACTGCTGAACGGCTGATCGTCAACCGCGGGTGGAAGCTGGTGTAGCCGCGAAGCGGCGGCAGACACCGTGGCGCTGCCGTGATGATCCTCAGGCGCCTGTATTCTTGGCCGGTGAATAGGGTCGGGAAATCAAGGCGCATCAAAGAGATCCTGCGAACCGTCGGTCCCGGGTTGGCGATCGCCGCCACAGGAGTCGGCGCGGGTGATTTGCTGGCCGCGATGCTTGCCGGTGCGGGCTTCGGCACGGCGCTGGTGTGGGTGATCGTGGTCGGTGCGGCGCTCAAGTTTGGCCTCAACGAGGGTGTTGCCCGCTGGCAGCTGGCAACCGGCACCACCCTGCTCGAAGGTTGGTGCCGGTACCTGGGCTGGCCCCTGAAGGCGTACTTCCTGGTCTACCTGGTGCTTTGGAGTTTCATCGTCGCGGGGGGCCTGATGAGCGCCTGCGGGGTAGCGGCGCACGCCCTGTGGCCAGGGCTCAGCATTCGTAGCTGGGGGATCGTCCACTCGCTCGTCGCTCTCGCTCTGGTGGCGGCAGGTCGATACGCCCTCTTCGAGAAGGTGATGAAACTCATGATCGGGTTGATGACCCTCACCCTCGTGGCGAGCGTCGCCATGGTCGGCCCCGATCTGGGATCGGTGCTGCATGGTTTGGTGCCGACGCTTCCGCCCGGGTCCGCGGGCGCGACCCTGAGTCTGATGGGCGGTGTCGGTGGCAGCGTGACCCTGCTTGCTTACGGCTATTGGATCCGCGAGAAGGGGTGGCGGAGCAAGGACTCCCTCGGACTGGTGCGGATCGATCTCACGGTGGGATACGTGCTGACCGGTCTCTTCGGCATCGCCATGCTGCTCCTCGCCGCGGCCGTGCTCGGCGGCAGCGGAAGTCTGCCGGAGGGCAGCAAGGGTCTGATTGCATGCGGTGACGCCATTCGCGACGCGACCACCCAGCGCTTCGGCGCCACCGCCGGTGCGGCAGGGGGGATGGTCTTTCTGGTCGGCGTGTGGGGAGCGATCTTCACCTCGACCCTGGGCGTGTGGAACGGTGTGCCGTACATTTTCGCCGATTTTCTCAACACCCTCCGTGGCAGCTTCGGAGAGAAGGTCAGCACGACCGGGGCCGCCTATCGCGGATTCCTGTTGTTCTTGGCTCTGCCTCCGATGGCGCTGCTCTTCCTCGACCGACCGATCTGGGTGATCAAGCTCTACACACTCACCGGGGGCCTTTTCATGCCTCTGCTCGCCGGCACGCTGCTGTGGCTCAACTCGAGGCGTCCTCTGGTGGGGGAGATGCGCAATCGGTTTTCGGCGACCTCCACCCTCGTGCTCGCGCTCGTTCTTTTTGCGCTGATCGCGATGCGCCAACTCGCTGATATATTCTGACCTGAGATGAGTGGTTCTTACCGGCGATCTGCGCCAAGCTCTTGCGCTCTGGCCGCCTGCGAAAATGCTCCACATACCAACGGGTATGCGTCCGCTTATCGCAAGCGGCAGAGCATCAAGAGCTTGGTACATCTCATCCGGCAGAATCACTCATCTCAGGTCTGACTCATGGACCGTCAGCCGCCACCCGGCCCCTATGCAGATCGCTGGCTCCTCGACCCCGAGGTAGTGTTCCTCAATCACGGATCGTTCGGTGCGACTCCGAAGGCGGTACTCGAGGAGCAGACCAGGATTCAGCGGCGAATCGAGTCGGAGCCGCTCCAGTTCTTCGACCACCACTTCGAGGTGCCGGTGATCGCTTGGCCGGCACCACCGAAGCGATTGATCCGGATCTCGGCTCAGCTATACAACCAGGAGGAGCAGTACGCCTACCTCGCCGCTGCGCTGCGCAAGACTGTTTCATAATCCAAAGCGTTTCCAAGGGTGAGCAGTCGGGAGATTTGGATACCCAGTGGTGGCGGGTCATTCAGGGCCCGCCACCATGATGATCC
>CAYPBC010000447.1:0-2594 GCA_964408845.1 uncultured Thermoanaerobaculia bacterium | reverse complement strand
TTCTTCATCAGCATCGCGACCCCATCGGTCAGCTCCTTGACCACGGCGGACTTGCGCGTGAGCATGGTGTCGAGATCCAGACCGACCTCGGCGAGGACGATGCCGTGTGCCGCCGCCTGCTCGCGGGCGGCCTCGTAGAGGTCCGAGGACTCGAGTAATGCTTTCGAGGGGATGCAACCCACGTTGAGGCAGGTGCCGCCGAGGGCATGGCGCTTCTCGACGAGCGCGGTCTTGAGGCCGAGCTGGGCGGCGCGGATGGCACAGACATAGCCGCCGGGTCCGGCGCCGATGATGACGAGATCGAAGGAATTATCTGCCATTCAAATCTCCAACAACATCCGGTCCGGATCCTCGATGCACTCGACAATCCGCTTGAGGAAGGTCACGGCCTCGCTGCCGTCGATGATCCGATGGTCGTACGAAACGGCCAGATACATCATCGGTCGGATCACGATCTCGTCGTCAACCACGACCGGGCGTTTCTTGATCGCGTGCATGCCGAGGATCGCGCTGCCCGGCGGGTTGAGGATCGGCGTCGATTGCAGTGACCCGAAGATCCCGCCGTTGGAGATCGTAAAGACCGCTCCCGACAGGTCCGAAAGCTCGAGCCGCTGCTCCTGGGCGCGGAGAGCGAGATCGGCGATGCCGGCTTCGATCTCGGCCATCGACAGGCGGTCGGCATCACGCACAACCGGCACCACCAGTCCCTTGCCGCTGCTGACCGCGATCCCGATGTCGTAGTAGTGGTTTGTGACAATCTCGTTGCCCTCGATAAAGGCGTTGACCGCGGGCACCGTCTTGAGGGCTTCGACCGTCGCCTTGACAAAGAAGGACATAAAGCCGAGCCCGACAGCGTAGCGCTTCTTGAACGACTCCTTGTACTGAGAACGCAGCGCTATGACCCGGCTCATGTCGGCCTCATTGAAGGTGGTGAGGATGGCGGCGGTCTGCTGGACCTCGACCAGGCGCTCGGCGAGACGCTGCCGCAGCCGTGACATCGGTGCGCGGGTCTGCCGCTGATCCGGCAGCGTCACCGGCCGTCGGCGCGGGGGCTCGACTGCGGCCGTGGATACCGGCTTCGCCTCGACAGATACATGCTCTGGATCGGCGGCGCCCCTGGTTTCACGTGTCTCGAGGTGGTGTAGGACGTCGGATTTGAGGATCCGTCCGCCCTTGCCGGTGCCCTCGATCGCGGCCGGGTCGAGCCGGTGCTCGGCGACCAGCCGCCGTACGGCTGGGGAGAGTCCTGCAACATCGGGCGCGGCCGTCTCGGCGTTCTGCGGCTCCGCTTCGGGTGTGGGCGCCGCCGCCGCGGGCGCCGGTTTCTCGTCCGCGGCGGCCGTGGCGGTCACCCCGGTGTCGATGGTGGCCACCACCTGCCCGACCTGCACGGTCTCGCCCTCGGCGACCGTAATGTGCAACCGACCGGCCTGTTCGGCGGTGACGTTCATCGTGATCTTGTCGGTCTCGAGCACCAGCAGTGGGTCCTCGACCGCGACCTCCGCTCCGTCGGGTTGCGACCATTCGGCGAGAAAGCCCTCGGTGATGGACTCGCCGACCTCGGGTATTTTGACTTCGAATGCCATCGTGGCCTGCTCCTTGCTTTGTCGTCGCCGTCAGTCCGCGAGGGCTTCGCGAACCAGTTCGGCCTGCTGCGCCTTGTGGATCGCCATCGAACCGGTGGCCGGGCTCGCGCTCGTTTCGCGTCCCACATAGCGAACGGGTTGATTCGGAAAAAGCTCCAGCAAACGTGGCATCATGAAGGCCCAACCGCCCCGGTTTTGGGTCTCCTCCTGCGTCCACACGATGTCGGCGGCGCCGCGATACGGTGCCACGATGCGTTCGAAGAGCTTGGTGTTGAACGGGTAGAACTGCTCGACCCGGACGATGGCCACGTCCTCGATGCCCCGCTCCTCACGCCCGGCGAGGAGGTCATAGAAGACCTTGCCGCTGCACAGGACGAGGCGGCGCGGGTTGTCGGGAACCAGCGGGTCGTCGAGAATCTCCTGAAAGCTCCCCGTCACGAAGTCCGCAATCGGCGATACAGCTCGCTTGTGGCGGAGCAGGCTCTTGGGCGCCATGATGATCAGCGGCCGCCTGAAGTTCGCTTTGATCTGTCGCCTGAGAGCGTGAAAGAGCTGGGCCGGTGTGGTCAGGTTGCAAATCTGCATGTTGTTCTCGGCGCCAGCCATTAGATAGCGCTCGAGGTAGGCGTTGGAGTGCTCCGGGCCCTGGCCCTCGTAGCCGTGGGGAAGGAGCATGACCAGACCGCTCACCCGGTGCCACTTGTCATACGCGGCGGCGATGAACTGGTCGATGATGACCTGGGCGCCGTTGGCGAAGTCGCCGAACTGGGCTTCCCAGATGACCAGCATGTTGGGTTCGACGAGCGAGTAGCCGTAATCGAACCCGAGCACTGCCGCCTCCGACAGCATGCTGTTGTAGACGCAGAATCTCGCCTGGCCGGGCTCGATGTGGTTGAGCGGGATATGGATCTCCTGGCTCTTGGTGTCGAACCACGCCGCGTGGCGATGGGAGAAGGTACCGCGCATGCTGTCCTGGCCGCTGAGACGAACCGGGGTCCCCTCAATGAG
>CAYPBC010000446.1:0-2598 GCA_964408845.1 uncultured Thermoanaerobaculia bacterium | reverse complement strand
GCTTCAAGCAGACGCTGAACGATCGACCGGTCGGCACCCCTGCGGGTGAGCAGGGTCTCTACGGCATCGGCCCGCATCGGGTGCACCGAGGTGATGGCGAGCAGGTCCTCGTCGATACGACCACCACTGAAAAATGCGTTTCCTTCATAACCGGTGAGGAGCTCGACATTGTCGAGATCCCCCGACAGGGTGCTCCAGGCTTGGGTGATCCCGGCCTCGTCCGGAGCGCGCACGTTGGCTTCGGCCGGTGGACGGGTAGGGATCGCCAGGTAGGCGGTCTCGGGTTGGAGCCGGGTGAGAAACTCGTTGAGTTCTTCAAAGAGTTCGGTACTGTCGTTGACCCCTTCGACCAGCATGGTCTCGGTCACCAGGCGGCCGGAGAAGGTGTCGGCAAACGCGAGCGCGCCGTCGAGGATCTGTGACAGGTTCAGCCGGCCATGTGGGCGGTCGATCCGCCGCCACACTTCCTCGCGCACCGAGTCCACCTTGAGAGAGACCCAATCGGCGCGTGCCAGCTCGTCGCGGACGTCTTCGCGCCAGATCAGCGACGAGTTGGTGATCACGGCGATTTTGACACCAAGCCCTCGGATCAGCTCGATCTCGCGTCCCAGATTGAGGTCCAGGGTCGGCTCGCCGTCGGGCACAAAGCTGAGGTAGTCGATCCACTCGCCGGCCCCTCTCACCTCCTCGACTCTCTTCCGGACCTCCTCGAAAATCCGTTCCGGGTCGTAGAAATCACTCCGTTCGGTCTGCATCGTCAGGGTGCGGCCGAGCTGACAGTAGATACAGGCATAGCTGCAAACCTTGGGTGGGATGTTGTTGATGCCGAGGCTCCGCCCGAGCCTGCGGGAGGGCACGGGCCCAAACGTCACTGCGTCACCCTGGATGGTGCGCCAATTTTTCATGCTGTCCTCGATTCGGGCGGGCGCTGCTTAAGCCCGGAAATTTACCGGACGATGAGGACCGAGCACGGTGCACGGTGGGTCAAGGCGCCGGAAACGCTGCCCAGGTAGACTTCTTTTGCCGGCGTGCGCCCCCGAGTCCCGGCGACAATGAGATCCACGCCCAGATTCATGGCGAACTCGACGATCTCCTTGGCCGGGTTGCCCACCAGAACTACCTCATTCACCTGGCTCTCCACCTCGGCCAGGACCTCCAGGGTCTTTGCGAGGATCGACCCTGCGACCTTGGCGATGCGATCGTCACTGGCCTCGGTCGGCAGGGACACCACGCCTTCGTAGCACTCCGGGTCGGAAGGGAGCGGGAAAACGTAGATGACGAATATCTCGTCCTCGGGCCCGGGACACGACTGATCCGCGAGGAAGCGAGTGGCCTTGAGGCTGCTTTCGGAGCCATCGGTTGCGACGATATATCTCATGACATACCTGCCTTTCATGCCCGGCTGAGGTCAACCCCAGTCTGGCGAGCGTTGATCAGTGCCGTGATCGCCTCGCGCCCACCCTGGGTGGCGTCCCAGATCTGACCCGGCGCCAGCGCATCACCCACCACCTCGACCTCGAGCCCGGCCTCGCGAAGGGCGACAGAGAGCGGGTCGTGGGACCGGTGGCCGACCGCGACCAGGACCGAGTCGAAGCGTCCCAGAATCCGCTCCTCGCCGGTCGTCTCATTGCGGACCTGAGCTTCACCTTCTTCGAACCTGAGGAGGCGGGTCTGGGTGTGAATCTCCACTGGCAGTGATTGCAGACGTTTGAGGGTCATTTTGCGGGTGATGGCCTCCATGTCTCGCGCGATGTCCTCGAGAAGCTCCACGACCACGACCTCACGGTCGGCGCCGGCGAGTTGCTCGGCAAGCTCGATTCCAACCAGACCACCGCCGAGGATGAGGACTCGTTGACCCGTCTCGCTCTTCCCAGTGAGAACCTCCTCGGCCGTCAGGGGGTTCTCGAGACAGGGAATGGCGGGAATGATCGGTCGCGATCCGGTTGCGATGATGACCTTCGCGGGCTCGAGATCTGCGATTTCCTCGATGGTAGCCTCGGCGCCGGTCCTGAGATCGATACCGGAGCGTTCAACGGCGCGCACGAGTGAGCGGAACGGCCGTTCCATGGCCTCCTTGCCGGTGGTGAGACCGGCGAGTGCGAACTGTCCCCCGAGCATGGGTTGCTGCTCGAAGAGAGTCACCTGGAAACCCGCCCGGTGGGCGACGAGCGCCGCCTCCAGACCGGCCGGGCCGCCGCCAACCACCACCAGCGGCTCGGCGAAGGCCGGCGTGTGGGAGATCGGGGCGCCTTCATGACCGAGCTCGGGGTTGATGAGACAGCTCACCGGTCCGCCGGCCTTGACCTTGGCCAGACAGCCCTGGAGGCAGGAGCCGCAGCCCATGATCTCGTCCTCCCGGCCCTCGCGCATTTTCAGTGGCAGATAGGGGTCGGCGAGGAGGGGGCGTCCGAGTGCGACGACGTCGGCCATACCGTCGCCGATGACCGAACGGATGCGGTCGGGATCGCCGAGCCGGCCTGCCACCATCACCGGCAGTTCCACGGCTTCGCGAATCCGGGAGGCCAGCTCTTCGTTGACCCCGTCGGGCAGGGCCATGTGCTGGTAGTACCAGGGCGGGCTGTCGCACGCCGAGCCGGT
>CAYPBC010000445.1:0-2601 GCA_964408845.1 uncultured Thermoanaerobaculia bacterium | reverse complement strand
CGCATGCTTCGGGTGGGATGTGTTACCGTATCGGATCGTAAGTCAATCATGGTGGTAGTCATGGCGCTATTCTACTCGGTCATGATGGCTTGACTTCTTAGCTTCGCGAAGTTAGGATTCGTTCTCATGAATGAAGACAAGTCTAATAATATCTTCATTTTCCCAAGATGGACCTGGGTCTTGCGACCCGCAATCGCCATTGGTGCGCTTGGCGGGCTGCTCTACGCGACGGTGGTTGTGGCATTTGGTTTCTCACCTTGGGCAACGGACGTCGGTTACGCCCCGGTGCAACCCGTTCCCTATAGCCATGCCGTGCACGTCGGTCAGCTCGGAATGGACTGCCGATACTGTCACAACACCGTCGAGCACACGGCCGCCGCCGCCATTCCGCCGACCCAGACCTGCATGAACTGCCACAAGACGGTGCGTGCCGCTTCGGAGCGATTGATCCCGGTCTTCGAGAGCTATTCCACCGGCATGCCGGTGGAGTGGATCCGGGTTCATGATCTGCCCGATTTCGTGTACTTCAACCACTCGGCACACGTGCGTCGGGGTGTCGGCTGTGTGTCGTGCCACGGGCGCATCGACACCATGGAGGTCCTGACCCAGGTGAAGCCGTTGAGCATGGGTTGGTGCCTCGAGTGCCATCGCGAGCCAGAAAAACACCTGCGCCCGGTCGAGTTCATCACCCAGCTCGATTGGGTGCCTGAAGACGATCAGCTCGTCCTCGGCCAGCGGCTTCGCGAAACCTACAACATCAACCCTCCACAGGATTGCAATACATGTCATCGATGAAAGCTATGACCTATTGGCGAAGCCTCGACGAGCTCGAGCAGACCGCGGAGTTTCGAGAGGCCGTGCAACGTGAGTTTCCAGACGACGACTGGGACCGGTTGCCGCCGGCTACCAGGCGCCAGTTTCTCAAGGTGATGGGCGCCTCCTTCGCCCTCGCCGGTCTGACAGCGTGCCGCTGGCCGAAGGAGGAGATCGTTCCATTCGCCCACCGCCCCGAGGGGCGGTCACCGGGCGTTCCCCAGCGTTTCGCGACCTCGATGGAGATCGGCGGGGCAGCGCTCGGGCTATTGGTGACCTCGTTTGACGGCAGACCGATCAAGGCCGAAGGCAACCCCCTCCACCCGGACAGCCTCGGCGCGCTCAGCGCCGTCGCCCAGGCGGAGATCCTCCAGCTCTATGACCCGGATCGCAGCCGCCGGCTGCTGTTGCGTGAAGGCGGCCAGGAGTACGTCAAGGACTGGAGCGAATTCGAGTCCTTTGCGGGGCAGCGTTTCTCAGGCGCCGGCGCCGGCGTGGCGGTGCTCGCGGGCGCCTCCTCGTCGCCGACCCTGGCCGCGCTACGTGAAAGATTCCTCACCGCCCACCCCGACGCGCGGTTGTACGAGCACGAGCCGATCTCCCGTGACAACGAGCGTGAGGGCGCGCGGCTCGTCTTCGGGTCGATGGTTCGTATCCACCCTCATCTCGGAGAGGCGGAGGTCGTGGCCTGCTTCGACGCCGACCCGCTCTTCGACCACCCGGCGGCGTTGCGGCTGGCGCGGGAGTTTGCGGCGGCCCGCAACCCCGAATCGGGAAGCGGCGCCCGCCTCTACGTCGGTGAGAGCGGCTACAGCTTGACCGGCGTCCGCGCCGATCACCGATTGGCGGTGGCGTCGAGCCGGGTCCCAGCGCTGCTGGCCGCACTCGCAAACAGTCTGGTGGCCGAGCATGGCCTCGAACTGCCCGCCGCCGCTGCCGGTTTTGCCGGTGCGACCGACCACTCAGCGACCGATGACGAGCGACATTTCGTCGATCTTCTGGCCGCCGATCTGATCGCTCACCGAGGTCACGGCGTGGTTCTCGTCGGCCAGAGACAAGCGCCGGCGGTGCACGCCCTCGCTGCGGTGCTCAACCACGTCCTCACAGCAACCGGGTCGACGATTACCTACACCGCCGATCCGAGCCCCGATCGACCGTCGCACCTGGAGGCGATCTCGGATCTCGCCCGGAGAATTCGGGGTGACGAGATCGAAACCTTGCTCATTCTCGGCGGCAACCCGGCATACGATGCCCCCGCCGACCTCGATTTCGCCGACCTGCTTGCCGGGGTTCCGGTGTCCATCCATCTCAGCCTCTACGATGACGAGACCTCACAGCTGTGCACATGGCATCTACCGGCTTCCCACACTCTCGAATCGTGGGGAGACGGTACGGCGTGGGACGGTACTCTGACCCTGCGGCAACCGCTGATCGAGCCTCTCTACGGTGGTCGGTCGGCGATCGAGGTGGTGGCGATCGCAGCCGGCGACGGCCCGAAGAGCGGTTTTTCGCTCGTCCGAGAGGGCCTGAGCGAGAGATCCGGCTCTCCGCTCTCCGATGGATTCTGGCGGCAGGCTCTGCACGACGGTGTGGTCGGTCAAACCGCCTGGGAGACGGTGGCGCCAACAACGAATCCCGCGCAGCTGGCGTCGGCGGTCGATGGATTGCGGGAGTTGCTCGAGGCCGGCCGGCCCACGGCCGAGCATGCAGAGCTGGTCCTTGTCCCCGACGCAAAGGTCTTCGACGGGCGTTTCGCAAACAACGGCTGGCTTCAGGAGCTGCCGGATG
>CAYPBC010000444.1:0-2604 GCA_964408845.1 uncultured Thermoanaerobaculia bacterium | reverse complement strand
ACCAAGTTCGAGTTCGGCTTTGACGGCGACGGCAGGATCGTCTGGATGGACGAGGCCTTGACGCCGGATTCATCGCGGTTCTGGCCGGCCGACGATTACCAGCCGGGACGACCCCAGGCGTCGTTCGACAAGCAGTACGTGCGTGATTGGCTGGAGGCGAGCGGTTGGGACAAGGAGCCCCCTGCGCCGACCCTCCCCCCCGAAGTGGTGGAAGGCACCCTGTCGCGGTACGGGGAGGCCTACCGGTTGCTGACGGGCGAAGACCTCACGGCGGTGACGTCCAGCTACTGATACAGCAAAAGCCCGGGTACCAACCCGATGAGTGGAGGAATATCCATGACCGTGTATGCGACAGAGAACATCCGTAACGTGGCGGTGGTCGGCCACCCCGACACCGGCAAGACCTCGCTGGTGTCGGCGATGCTCTTCGACAGCGGCGCCGTCAACCGCCTGTGCAAGGTGGACGACGCCAACACCACCACCGATTTCGACGAGGACGAGCACGATCGCAAGATCACGATCAGCACCGCGGCCGCGCACTTCGAGCACCGAGGGGTCAAGGTGAATCTCCTCGACACTCCGGGTTACGGCATATTCACTACTGACGCGCTGCAGGGGTTGCGGGTGGCGGATACCGCGCTGACCTTGGTTTCCGCGGTCGCCGGGCCTGAGGTGCAAACCGACAAGATGTGGAAGGCCGCGGCCGAGTACGAGCTTCCGGTGCTCTTTGCCGTCAATCTCATGGATCGCGATCGCGCCTCCTTTGAGCGTACGGTCGGGGCCCTGCAAAAGAGGTTCGGCCGCGAGGTGACCCCGCTGCAGCTGCCC
Organism: uncultured Thermoanaerobaculia bacterium; assembly: GCA_964408845.1. Classification (GTDB taxonomy): domain Bacteria; phylum Acidobacteriota; class Thermoanaerobaculia; order Thermoanaerobaculales; family Sulfomarinibacteraceae; genus Sulfomarinibacter. Next base: position 1,776 of record CAYPBC010000444.1, on the reverse strand, counting down.
ATTGGCGAGGAGGCGGATTTTGTGGGCGTGGTCGATCTCGTCAGTGGCAAGGCCTGGACCTGGGAGCACGACGCGAGTGGCAAGGGCACCGAAACGGATATTCCAGGTGACATGGCCGATGCTGTCGCTTCGGCACGCGAAGCGCTGATGGAGATGGTCGCCGAACAGGATGAGAAACTGATGGAGAAGTACCTCGAAAATGGCGAGCTTGACGCAGAGACCTTTGCAGCAGGGCTCAAGAAGGCGATCACAGCCAGAGAGCTCTTCCCGATCTTCGCGCTGTCCGGCGGCAAGAACATGGGCGTGCAACCGCTCATGGACGCTCTGGTCGATGTGGTGCCCTCCCCCGACTGGCGGCCGGTGCCGGCGATCGTGGACGGCGAGGAGCAGGAGCTGGCCGCATCCGCTAACGCGCCGTTCGCGGCCTACGTGTTCAAGACGATCTCAGACCCATTCGCAGGCCACATCACCCTGATGAGGGTCTTTTCTGGGGGCGTCGCCACGGATGCCAACGTGACCAACGCCACGCGTGATTCTGCGGAGCGCCTGAGCGGTCTTTCGATCCCCCAGGGCAAGGAAATCGAGCACGTTGCCGAGCTCGCGGCCGGTGACATCGGGGCCCTACCAAAGCTCAAGGACAGCCACACCGGCGACACTCTGTGCGAGGCCAAGACCTCGATCCTGTTGTCTCCGGTGCCGATCCCCGAACCGGCGATCAGCTTCGCCCTCGAAGCAGAGTCCAAGGGCGACGAAAACAAGCTCGCGACAGCCCTGTCAAAGATCCGCGACGAGGACCCGACCATCACGATCGGGCGCGACCCTCAGACCAAGGAGATGTTGATCTCCGGCGCCGGCCAGCTGCACGTCGAGGTGGTGATCGGCCGGCTCAAGAAACGTTACAACGTCAACGTCGTTCTCCACCAGCCCAAAGTGCCCTACCGCGAGACCATCAAGTCGTCGGCTGAGGTCACCACCCGACACAAGAAGCAGACTGGCGGTTCAGGCCAGTTCGCCCAGTGCTCGATCACCATGGAGCCCAACCGTGGTAAGGGCTACGAGTTCATCGACAAGATCTTCGGGGGCTCGATCTCGCAGACCTACCGGCCGGCGGTGGACAAGGGCATCCAGGAAGCCGCCGAGCGCGGCGTGGTCGCGGGCTACCCGATGGTGGACTTCAAGATCACCCTCCTCGACGGTAAGGAGCACGCGGTGGACTCGTCGGAAATGGCGTTCAAGCTCGCGGGTCGCAAGGCCTTCAGGGAAGCCGCCGCCAAGTGCAAGGCGACCCTGCTCGAGCCCATCATGCAGCTCGAGGTCTACGCCCCCGAGGACCACCTTGGCGACGTCATGGGCGACCTCAACTCGCGCCGTGGCCGCGTCCAGGGGATGGACTCCGAGGACGGCACCACAACCGTCAAGGCCCAGGTACCGCTTGCCGAGATCCTGACCTACGCACCGACCTTGCGCTCCATCACCCAGGGCCGCGGCGACTTCCATATGGAGTTCGCCCAGTACGCCGAGGTGCCCAAGCAGCTGCAGGAGAAAATCATAGCGGCAGCGTCCACCGACGAGGAAGAAGAAGACGAGTAGAATTCTCAATTCTCAATTCTCAATTTTGAATTGCCACCTAAGCGCCCCCGTGTGTAGGGGTTGAGTCGTCCTCTCCCTGGGACCGCCGAGCTCCAGCTCGGCATCCATCAAGCCGCGACCCGTCACGGCGCAGCTGAAAGCGAAGCCGGAAGCGGCGACAGATTCTCAGCCTGGGGCGTGAGCCCA
>CAYPBC010000443.1:0-2607 GCA_964408845.1 uncultured Thermoanaerobaculia bacterium | reverse complement strand
GCCGGAATATTCCGCCGCAGTCATGACCACAGCGAGCTGCGCCGCATCGGTTTGGAAGGTCGCAAGTGTTTCCACATATTCTAAGATGCCTGGGCCGACTCAAAGGTTGTACCGGCGATGATCATGGGATTCAAGCCTGTCTTGGGAATCTTCCGACAATCTTCGGGGTTTGCGCTCAAGGACAGGGAGCAAAGATGGTTGACTCTGAGGCAACGACGCAAGGCGTGATTGTGACGGTGCGATCGAGCTACGTGCCCGAGCGCTCCCAACCGGCGCAGAATCGTTGGTTCTTCGCCTATCGGATCCGAATCTCCAACCAGGGTTCGATTCCGGTACAGCTCCTCAACAGGCACTGGGTCATTACCGACGCACACGACCGTGTTGAGGAGGTGCGGGGTCCGGGCGTCATCGGCGAACAGCCGCGTCTGGCGCCCGGCGAGTCGTTCGAGTACACCTCGTTCTGTCCGCTCGCCACGCCGTTTGGCACCATGGAGGGCAGCTACGAGATGGTCACCGAGGACGGTAAACGGTTCTGGGCAAAGATCGGGCGCTTCACACTCTCAGAACCGCTAGCAGTGCATTGAAGCGACACCCCGGGTTCGAGCGACCGGAGTCAGGGCGCCTCCACAGTCAGGCCGCGCAACTGTAACGCCCGGTAGATGAGGTCCGCTGCGCCGTCAATTCCGAGCCGGGCGGTATCGATAACCAGATCGTAGTGGTGCGAGTCCGCAACCTCGGTGTGAAAGTGGCGTCGGACGAAGTCCGCCCGACTGGCGTCGATCTCGTCGAGCCGGTCACCGGCATCGCGCGGATCCAGACCCTCACGATCGGCCACGGCCGCAACCCGCAACCCGCGCGGTGCGACGATCCTCACCCGGAGACCGGGCTCGGGGGGCAGCACCAGGTTTGCCGCGCGCCCGACAATGACGACGCGACCGTCGCACGCGGCCAGAGCGATGCTGCGGCTCAGCATGGAGACGTAGGAGCCCTGGAGCACGAGGCGCGAGTTGAACAGGTTGAGCAGCGTCTCTGAGAACCAGCCGATGTGGGTCTCGTCCATGAGCTCGAGAAGTCGGGGGTCGAGCTCGAGCTCATGCGCGAGATCTTGCATGAGCTCGTGACCGAGGACTTTCCATCCCAACCGCTCCCCAACACTGCGGGCCACCTCCGTTCCGCCTGACCCAGCCTCCCGAGATACGGTGAGAAAGGGCCCCAATGCCTGCTCATGCGGCGGCTCTTTGTCCAGGGCTGCACGCTCGAGCAGACGCTGGAGTCGCATCCGAAATTCCGCCGGTTCGGTTGCGACATCGCGCGACTGGCGTTCTGCCGGTGTCCTGGCCATCTCTACCCCCAGTCATCAATGTAAAGCCCGCCATCGCCGGCTGCCACATTCGGCCCTAACCCGGTCTTCTCACCAATCGCCAGCTGCGGCCGTCGATGCACCGCACCCAGCAGCGTTGATGGTATGAGCGGAGGGATTCCACACTCTGCTACACGTTCATGTACAATGACGCCAGCGTATTTGAAGCCAGGCAAGGGTAAGAGTGCGATCAGTCGCGGCGGATTGGTGTGTCCTCACCCCGATCTTGGTGCAGTATTGAAGCGCTCCCCGGAGGAGCATCGGTGAAACGGGGGACCGATGATCGGTCAGACGATTTCGCACTATCGCATCCTCGAACGCCTCGGCGGAGGGGGCATGGGGGTCGTCTACCGAGCCCAGGACACCCGGCTCGACCGCACCGTCGCCCTCAAGTTCCTTCCCCTCGAGTGGAGCCAGGACTCTGTTCTTCGCGAACGATTCTCGCGCGAGGCCCGTGCAGCCTCGGGTCTCGACCATCCCCACATCTGCACGATTTTCGATGTCGGAGAATCGCCCCAGGGGCAGCTCTTCATCGCCATGGCCTTCTGCCCCGGCGAGACTCTCAAGCAGCGGATTCAGCGCGGCCCGATGCCCGCCGACGAGGCGGCCCGCTTCGCCATCCAGATTGCCGAGGCGTTGGAGGCCGCCCACGAGGCCAATATCGTCCACCGCGACATCAAACCGGCCAACATTCTTCTCACCGATCGCGACGAGGTCAAGATCGTCGACTTCGGTCTCGCCAAGCTCGCCGGCGAGGCTGCAGTCACCCGACAAGGATCAGTTGTCGGCACGCCGGCCTACATGTCGCCGGAGCAGGCAAATGGCGAGGAGGTGGATCCACGCAGTGATGTGTGGGCCCTCGGCGCCGTACTCTACGAGATGCTGGCGGGACGCCGCGCCTTTGCCGCCGATCACGAGCGGGCGATCCTCCTCGCCATCACAACCAAAGATCCGACGCCTGTCGAGAGCGTGCGCCCCGAGATATCGGCCGAGCTGACCCGAATCGTCCGGCGCTGTCTCAAACGCGACCCGGCGAAACGCTACCAGAGTGCGAGCGAGGTGCTCGCCGATCTCAGACGGTTCCGCGGCGAGTCGACCCCGGCCGAGATCGTCACCCAGTCGCTGCCCTCGGCCTCAGGCTTGCGCCGGCGTTGGCTGATCAAACACCGGGTGCTGCCGGCAGCGGTGGCGCTCGTCGCTGTCGTCCTCGCGGCCATCCTCTACGACTTCCCCAAACCGGACCGAAC
>CAYPBC010000442.1:0-2614 GCA_964408845.1 uncultured Thermoanaerobaculia bacterium | reverse complement strand
AGCGACTCGAACGCGGGTCCGTGTTTTACGTTGATCATCAGCTCGAGGGGCGCCATGGCCGGGCAGTAGAGCTCGTCGAGCTCCGCCCGGTATGGCGTGAAGGCTTCGGTGATGGCCGGCGGGGTTTCGTCCTGCCATGGAATCCGACCTTCGTCGGTCTTCAGGGCCGCAATCTCGGCCTCGAGGGCGGCGATCTCGGCGTCGCCGCCTCCGTCTGATCGCAAGACCGCGAGCTGGCTCTCCAACATTGACAGGAGTGCTTTTCGCACCCGCCGGTTGGTGGGCGAAGGACCGAAGAGCTGGTCGGATTCTGGCGGATGGAGGAGTCTGTCGCGGTAGGCGACGGTGAAGATGTAGGTGAACTCGCCGAGACCCATGCCGGCATCGAGGAGGCTCTGATTGCGAATTTCGTAGAGGCGCCCGATGACCGGTCCGACTCCCATCATGCTCTTCGTGGTCGACAGCGCCTGCTTCAGCGCGTCTACCGGGTTGACGTTGTCCTGATCGTCAAAGCTCTCAAGCTTCTGGACCTGCTGTTCGGCTCTCGACAGGTCTGCACAAACCTCGCTAAACGTCCGGCGTATTTCGAGGAAGACCTCGACGCGATCGGCGGACGGCGCTCCGGATGCGGGTGGGACGTACGCCTCCTGTAGTCCGAAACGCTCCTCAATGGCGTGACGGTTTTCGACCGCGCGGTTGAACGGGATCATCATCAGCACGCCCATCACGATCGGAATCACGACGGCGATGACGATCAGCACGCCGCAGCCGATCGCCGTTTGCTTCAGACAGCCCCAGTTCTTCTCTTCCACTCCACCTCCGCTGAGACGAGCATCGTCCCATAGTCATGAACGATCGAAGGTGTCCAACCGTTAGCAGTGAGCTTCGTAGCTGACATCCAGCATCGAGCATCCAGCATCCGGCATCTACCCGCTAATACCTCCACCCTAGATTGACAGTCACGTTTCGCCCCGGCTCGTTGATGATGAAACCGGTGCGGAACGGGTTGCGAAGGTAGGAGAAGTGCTCGTGGTAGGTGGCGTCGAAGATGTTCCCGAAGATCAGTTGGATTCGCCACGCTCCTGAACTGAAGCCGCCCTTGAGATTGACAATGCCCCAGCTCGGGGTCGGTTCCTCGCTGAGGTCGGTGTTGACTCGGTCTTGGCTTGCGGCGCCGACCCCCTCGACCTCGCCGAAGAACCGGGTGTTCTGCCACCTCATGGCCAGGCGCGCGGAGAGTGGAGGCATCTCGGCGAGATCGGTGGAGAAGATTCCGAGCTCCGGGATCGGATCCTGGGTGCCGCGGACATAGGTGATGTCCCCGGACAGAAACACCCTCGAGCTGACGGCCACCGAACCATCGATTGTGAATCCGCGGAGGGTGGCGTCCACATTGGCATAACTCTGCGCGCTCGTGTTCATTACGCCCGGCACGTTGTTGATCCGTTGCTGGTTGTAAACCGTGATGTAGTTACTGACGGAGTCCGCCCAGGCGCTGCCGTTCAGCGTGCCGCCTCCCGCACTCCAGGTCAGCCCGAGCTCGACCCGCGTCGCAGCGGGGGGATCAAGAACGGGGTTGCCGACCCAGTCGGCGCCCTTCCGCCGCAAGCCGTAGTACAGCTCGCGAGGATCGGGTGATCGGACCGTCCGTGACAGACCGCCGTTGAGCGACAAATTGGAACCCGCGTCGTGGATGAGCTGCACGGACAGGGACGGTTCGACGTAACGGCTCGAGGTGTCGGTGACTCCGTGATAGGCATAGTAGAGGCCGATGTTGGCTAGTTCGGAGTCGGCTTTGGTCGAGATCCAATCGACCCTGCCGCCGAGCTCCATCCGGGTGCGCGTTGAAAATCCGTGCTGCCATCTGGCCGACAGACCGGCCACGTTCATGTCGGCGTTCGGCAACGAATTCTGGCGCATGTAATTCATTCCGGCCATCTCGGTCCAGACATTCCAGTTCCGCGAGTAGGCCTCGAACCCGAGAATCACGGTGCCGATCTCCGCCTCGAGGGTCGTGCCGATGATTTTGGTGTTGGCCTGGGTGCCCATGCTCCATCCGCGAGGGGCGTCGCCGGCGGTCATCCTGAGGCTGTCCACCATCCAGTGATCGACCCGGGTGGCGTAGGCGGTCGCCCGCAGGGACCGCAGCACGCCGCCCTCAGGGCTGTAGCGGTAACCCGCGACGAGACGATCGGTGACATCGGTCAACGCATCCATCATCAGGGCGGGGTAGAGCACGTCGTCAGCCGATTGCCGAGCATAGGAGAGATTGATCTCGTGGTTGATGCCAGGCTCCCAGTAGGCTCTTCCCCAGGCGCTCGTGACGTCGTACGCGTCGAGACCGTCCACCGCCCCGGTGTAGTTGGACATCTCGGTCAGGAGCTTTCCCGAGCCGTCGGAGTAAGGCTGGCTCGAGCGGCGGGAGAAGCCACCCAACACTGCGAACCGGTCGACGCCGTAGCTGACGGTTGCCGACGGGTTCAACATCTCCCATGACCCGGCGGCGAGGGAGACATCAGCGTGAAGATCGGCGCCGGGCTTTTTGGTGACGAGGTTGACGAGGCCTCCGAGGCTCCCCTGGGCCGCCATCTGGCCGGTCGTCGGCGCGAGCTCG
>CAYPBC010000441.1:0-2615 GCA_964408845.1 uncultured Thermoanaerobaculia bacterium | reverse complement strand
TGTCACGGAATGGAAATTTCTCCAACGCCCGGCGAATATGGCCACCAACGTCGCCGTCCTGGAGACGTCTGACCATCAGCACCTCGAGGGCGACGCCGGACACGACCCCGAGCTGTCCCAACTTCGAGACCGTTCGTGCCAGGTGCCAGTTCGAGATCGCCACGCCCATCCCACCCTGAATGATCTTTGGGTATGCAACCATAGGCTTTGCACGGTACCAGTCGCCAGCGTCTTCCGATAGTCGACCTGCGGCAACGATCCATCGTGGGTGCTGCAAGGGCTAGCGGCGCGCACCGAGAGGGAGGATCCCCATGCTGCGAACCGCGGTTGTGATCGACGAGCGGTACGAGGAGCACCAGACCGGGTACGGGCACCCAGAACGCGCAGAGCGGGTGGCTGTCCTCCGTGACCTCATCGAAAGCCTCGGTGGCACCGGCCTCATCCGCGTCGAGCCGCGGCCGGCGACCCCCAACGAGCTCGCGCTGGTGCACGGTGAGGAACACCTGAAGCTGGTGGCGGGCACTGCCGGCAGCGGGCCGCAGGCACTTGACGCCGACACCCCTGTGTCGTCGCGCTCCTACGAGACGGCGCTGCTGGCCAGCGGAGGTCTCCTGGCGTTGGTCGATACGATCATGGCCGGCGAGGCGGACAACGGCTTCGCCCTGGTACGGCCTCCGGGCCACCACGCCGAGGCCGACCGAGCCATGGGCTTCTGCCTGTTCAACAACGTCGCCATCGCCGCCCGCTCCCTCTGTGAGCGGCACAGACTGGATCGGGTGCTGATCGTGGATTGGGACGTGCACCACGGCAACGGAACCCAGCACAGCTTTGCGGACGACCGGAGGGTTCTCTACGTCTCCACCCACCAGTACCCCTTCTACCCCGGCACCGGCGCCGTCGACGAGGTCGGCGTCGGGGACGGTGAGGGCTTTACCCTCAACGTGCCGCTTCCCGCCGGCTGCGGCGACAGCGAGTACCTGGATGCCTTCGTGCGCGTGATCGACCCCGTGTGCCGCCAGTTCAATCCCCAGTTCGTGCTGGTTTCCGCCGGATTCGACGCCCACCTCCGCGACCCTCTCGCCTCAATGAGGGTCAGCGAGGAGGGGTTCGGCTGCCTGGCACGGGTGCTGCTGCGAATCGCCGCCGAGCACGCCGGCGGGCGCTTCGCCGCGGTGCTCGAAGGGGGTTATGACCTCGATGCGCTCCGCGGATCGGTGGCGCGGGTGCTCGACGAGATGGACGGTGGGTGCCTCGCCGAGCCCCTGCCGGCGATCACTGCTGATTGCCCTGCGGTGCCGCGGGTGGCCGAGGTGCACGACCGGTACTGGGACCTTGCAGTGGATTGAGGAACTAGGTCTGGAGCAACTCCAGTCTCCGCTGCGCCTCCCGTTTGCCGATGCCCCGGATCTTTGCCCAAGCAGCAAGTTTCTCAGCCCTGGGCTTCGACTTTCCGCTTTCCCAACTGTAGATCGTAAGACTTGAAACGCCTACCAAGGCGCCGTAGTTCTTCGCGGACAAACCCAGACGCTGACGATCAGCCTTCACCCATTTGGGCGAAAAGCGTACGGCCTTGACGGCGCCTTCCTCAGGCGCAACCTCTCGACGTCGTTTCTCCTGCTTCTCCAAGGATCGAACTTTACGCTGAAGGGTTGCGACTTCTTTTTTGAGTGCCGACACTGAGCGGCGCAACTCTGCGGTGATCTTCTTGAGAGGGTCGACCTCCTGCCGGACCTCCTTGCGCGCCAGCCGGCTGATCTCGCTACGAAGAATCGAAGCTACGTTTGGCATGAGAGTTCCTTTCTTGTACCTGCGTATGTCTAGTGTATACCACCACAATCGGGATGGTATTCGATCGACGATAGTCCCAGATACTACGCCATCTGGCTTCGGTTGAAAAGGCACATGTGCCTGTATGCCCATATCGCACCCATGCAACGCGAAGCGCAGCATCCAGGTCAGTGCTATGGTTTCGATAGCCCGTGGGACCGCACAGACCGGTCAACAACAAGGAGAAGCCCATGCCGAGGACCATAGTCAGCAACGCTCTGGCTGCCGCCGTGATCGCCCTGCTGACCTGCACCGCCGCCGTCTTGGCTGAAGATACCCACACTGACGACAGCGGCACGAAAATGAAACCGTCGGCAAGGACGCCTTTCCTCGTCGCCGGGAAGATGCCCCATCTGACGGGCATGCTCAAGCAACATTGGGACGACCCCAACCTCGAGCTGACACCCGAACAGAAGGAGGCCCTCCTCCTGATCCGAAAGAACACCATGACCGCGGTGATGGGCCTCGCCGAAAAGCTCGATGAGTTGGAATCATCGCTCGCGGAACAGGCCATGGCCGCCGTCCCACCCGACCAACTGGCCTCACTCGTCGACAAGATAAGCAACCTCAAGACCGAGGCCACCATGGTCCACCTGAGATGTATCCACGACACCATGGAGATCCTGGACGATCGGCAGTTGGCCGACCTTTTGGATATGTCCGGAACACCCTAGGTACAATCCGCATGAGTGACACATGGGTAGCGCCCGGCGCGTTTCGAGTTGTTTGCCGAGTTGGTGTTGGCTGGTGTAGCGTTGGGAGACCGCGTCACATCCATCGGCGTTAGG
>CAYPBC010000440.1:0-2617 GCA_964408845.1 uncultured Thermoanaerobaculia bacterium | reverse complement strand
TGAAGGCCGGCGTTGCCATGGAGTCGAGGATGGAGATGGCGGACGCCGCGGCGCCCGCCCCGATGGCTGCGGACGAGATGATACGCGAGGGCGAATCGGGCCAGATCGTGACGGATATGGGTTCTAACGACGCGGTCGAGCCGGAGCCGACCGAGCTGCGCTCGGACTTCTCCGAGACCGCCTTTTGGGAACCCCATCTGCTGTTGTCTGAGGATGGCACTGCGAAGGTGTCCTTCGATGTCCCGGACTCGGTGACCGATTGGAATCTTTGGGTGCACGCCGTCACCACTGATCTTCGCGGCGGCTCGGTGACCCGGCAGGCGGCGAGCGTCAAGGAGCTGATGGTGCGGCCCTACCTTCCGCGCTTTCTGCGCGAGGGCGACCGCGCGGTGCTCAAGGTTGTCGTCAACAACGCCGGCGAGGCAGTGTTCGAGGGTGCTCTCAACCTCAGAATCTTCGACCCCGCGACCGATGAGGATCTGCGGTCGCTCTTCGGTCTGTCGGCCGAAGAAACGTCAGGCGTGGCGTTCTCAGTTGAAGCCGGCAAGGGCGCCGACCTCAGCTTCCCGTTGGAGGTACCGGCCCGGGTCGGCACCGTGGCCTTCAAGATCACCGCCCGCGCCGGCTCTTTCTCCGACGGTGAGCTGCGGCCGTTGCCGGTGCTCCCCGGGCGCATGCACCTCATGCAGTCGCGCTTTGCAACCCTCCACGACGCCGATCGCCGTGAACTTCATTTCGCCGATATGGCCGCGGATGACGACCCGAGCCTGATCAACGACCAGCTCGTGGTCACCATCGACGCCCAGCTCTTCTACTCGGTGCTCAACGCCCTGCCCTATCTGGTGAACTACCCCTACGAGTGCACCGAGCAGACCCTGAATCGCTTTATTTCCACCGGCATCGTTGGCAGTCTCTTCGACCAGTATCCGGCGGTGGAGCGAATGGCCGAGAAGCTGTCGGCGCGCTCAACCCGCCTCGAGCCCTGGGAGGCCGACGACCCCAACCGAAAGATGGAGCTCATCGAGACACCGTGGCTTCAGACCGCCCGCGGCAGTACCGAGGACGCCGACGATTTGATCAATGTCCTCGACCCGAAAATCACCCGCGCCCAGCGCGACGCCGCCTTGGCCAAGCTGAAGAAGAGCCAAACCTCGATCGGCGCCTTCCCGTGGTTTCCCGGTGGACCGCCCTCGCCCTGGATGACGCTCTACATTCTCTACGGCTTCTCCAAGGGGCTGGAGTTTGGCGTCGACGCGCCCAAGGACGTCATTGTCCGTGCGTGGGCCTACATGCACCGCCACTACATCGACGAGTGGGTCGATTTGATGATGGGCGGCGACTGCTGCTGGGAGACCATTACCTTCCTCAATTACACGCTCTCCAACTACCCCGACGAGTCGTGGACCGGTGGCGTCTTCACGGCTGACGACCGGCAGCGGATGCTCGACTTCAGCTTCCGTCACTGGAAGCAACACTCGCCGCTGACCAAGGGCTACCTCGCCCTGACCCTCGAGCGGGCCGGCCGCCACGACGACGCGGTACTGGTCTTCGACTCGGTCATGGACTCGGCGAAGAACGATCCCGACCTCGGCACCTACTGGGCGCCCGAGGACCGGGCCTGGCTCTGGTACAACGACACCACCGAGACCCACGCCTTCGCGCTCCGCACCCTGACCGAGCTCGAGCCCGATGACGGCCGCCGCCACGGTCTCGTCCACTGGCTGTTCTTGAACAAGAAGCTCAACCACTGGAAGTCGACCCGCGCCACCGCCGAGGTCCTGTACTCGCTCGCGTACTACCTGAAGCACGAGGACGCACTGGCGGTGCGTGAGGAGATCTCGGTCGAGGTCGGCCCGCAGACCACCCGCTTCGTCTTCGAACCCGACGAGTACACCGGCGGCCGCAACCGGGTGATCGTGACCGGTGAAAAGATCGACCCGAAGACCATGTCGACCATCGTCGTCGAAAAACCGACCAAGGGTTTCGCCTTCGCCTCCGCGACCTGGCACTTCTCCACCGAGAAACTCCCTGCGGAGGCGCGGGGCGATCTCCTCGCGGTCGAGCGCAGCTACTTCCGCCGCTTCAACGACGGTGAGAGCTGGGTGCTGAGGCCGCTGGCCGATGGTGAGGAGATCGCGGTCGGCGACCAGATCGAGGTTCAGCTCTCGATCCGTGCCAAGCACGCCGCCGAGTACGTCCACCTGCGCGATCCGCGCGGCGCAGGCTTCGAGCCCGAGACCCTGCACTCACAGTACAAGTGGGACCTCGGCATCTCCTGGTACGAGGAGGTCCGCGACTCCGGCACCAACTTCTTCTTCGAGTGGCTGCCGGCAGGCGAGTACACCTTCAAGTACCGTCTGCGGGCCAACATGGCCGGCGCCTTCCGGGTCGGCCCGGCTGTCCTGCAGTCCATGTACGCGCCCGAGTTCACCGCCTACTCGGCGGGCCACCGACTGGAGGTCGAGGCGAATTGACTCGCGTCCGTGCCCGCCCGCCAGCCGCGATCTTTGATCGCGGCCACGGTCGCTCACTGGCGTGCCTTCGGAACGCTGGCGTTCCTCGGTCCCGGCGGTGAGCGCCCTGGCGCGCCTTTGGCGCGCCGGCGGGCTGCTTTCGA
>CAYPBC010000439.1:0-2624 GCA_964408845.1 uncultured Thermoanaerobaculia bacterium | reverse complement strand
CGGGGGCGATGGGGGTGGTTTACCGCGCGCGGGACACGATGCTCCAGCGCGACGTCGCTCTCAAGATGATCCTCCCGGATCTGGCGGATTCCCCTCGGTCGAGGGCGCGTTTCTTGCGTGAGTGCCAGACCGCCGCCTCGATCAACCACCCCGGGATCGCCACTATCTACGAGGCGGGAGAGACCGAGGAGGGGTGGCTCTACCTGGCTTCGGAACTGGTCACGGGCGAGGTCCTCAGCGAACGGATTGCCCGCGGGACGCTGCCGCCGGACGAGGCGATCGGGCTCGGGGCGCAGCTTGCAGAGGCGCTGGCCTCGGCCCACGCCACCGGCGTGGTCCATCGGGACATCAAACCGGCAAACCTGATGGTCACCGAGGACGGGAGGCTGAAGGTCCTCGATTTCGGGCTCGCCCGGCTCCTCGCCGGCGCCGAGGACGAAAGCGGGGACAAGGGCGCGACCGCGGTCACCCGGGAGGGCCTGGTGGTGGGGACCCCCGCCTATATGTCGCCCGAGCAGGCGGCCGGGATGAAGGTGGACGCGCGCACCGACATCTTTGCGGCGGGTTGCGTCATTTACGAGATGCTCTCGGGGAACTCGCCGTTCCGGTCTGACTCGATTCCCGAGACCATCCGCCGGATCATGTGCGAGGCGCCGCCGGCGTTAAGCTCCAGCGGCGTTCGCCTGCCCGGCGGTGTGGAGGAGATCATCGGCCTCGCCATCGCCAAGGAGCGGGACGATCGCTACCAGAGCGCGGACGAGCTGGCCGTAGCCCTGCGTGAGGTCGTGTCCTCGATTTCCGGCGGGACCGCAGTGTCGATGCGCCGCGGGTGGAGGAGGTGGGCGCTGCGTGCGGCGGTGGGCTTGGTGTTGCTGGTGGTGGTGGCGGTGCTTGCGCGCAGCCGGTTCTGGGAACGCCCGGCGCTGGCCTTCCACATGCGGGACCAGATCCTCATCACCGGCATCGACAACCAGACCGGTGACGAGGCCTTCGACCTCGCCCTGCGCACCGCGCTCGAGGCCGATCTCCAACAATCGCCCTATGCCAGGGTCTTCGACCAGAGCCAGGTGGCGGACACGCTCCGCTTGATGAGGAAGGATCCGTCGAGCGTGGTGGGGGAGACCCTCGGTCGTGATGTGTGCCGGTTTGCCGGGGTGCGGGCGATGCTGCTGCCGCGCATTCTCTCGGTCGGTGAGGCCTTCGAGCTGCAGGCGGTTCTGGTGGATCCGGAGAGCGGCCGCCACGTGGATCGTTTCCGGGTCAGTGCCCTGGGCCGGGAAGAGGTGCTGCTCACGGCCATCGACGAGCTCTCGCGGTTGGTTCGCGGTCGTCTCGGCGAGTCGTTGGAGTCGATCGAAAAGACCGACATGCCGGTGACGGAGGTGACCACCTCGTCGTGGATGGCGTTGCGCTACTTCGCCCTCAGCAACGTGAAGTGGGGGACGGGGGATTTCGGAGAGGTCGCGGCGCTGCTCGAGATGGCGATCGAGAAGGACCCGCAGTTCGCGACCGCCAAGGGCTCGTTGGGACTGGTTCTGATCCAGTTCCTCGAGCAATCGGAAAAGGGCAAGCAGCTCTTGCGTGAAGCTCTGGAGGACGGTGCGTCGCTGCCCGAGGACGAGTACCTGATGATCAAGGCGGCCAATCGGCAGTTCGTCGATGAGGACCTCGAGGGGGCGCTCAACGAGTACGAGCTGATCTGCGACCTGTTCCCCGATCACGGGGCGGCCTACAACAACCGCGGACGCATCGAGATGCAGCTTGGTCGTTTCGACCAGGCCAACGAGCTCTTCTGGAGGGCGGCGGAGGTCGACCCCTTCGGTAGCGTCCCGCTGATCAACGTGTTTTTCCTCAACATCGGGAAGCGGCCGGATGCGGTTGCGGCCGAGGCTGCGTCGCGACGGCTGGTCGCGCTGGGGCCGGAGATCGCGGGCTACCGCTCGATGCTGGGGTGGTCTCTCGTCGCCCTTGGGCGGTTCAGCGAGGCGGAGGACGAGCTGCGACTGCTGCTGGAGTGGGAGCCGGACCATCAGTATGGCTTTCCGAACATGGCCCACGTGGTGTTTGCGCAGGGCAGGGCGGAGGAGGCGCTGCCGCGTTACCGGAGGTTGCTCGAGCTGGTCGACGCCGGGACGATCAGGGCCGGCCGCGTGGCGGCGGGGCGTGATCTGCTGATCGTGCTGATGGCGGCGGGTGAGATCGGCGAGGCGGGGGCCGTGGCGGCGGCGGAGGCCGAGAGGATCGAGGCCACGGTAGTTGACGGCCAAAGGTCGGCGAGCGTCGAGCTGGCTCTGATCCACCTCGATGCGGCGGTGGGCAGGGTGGTCGAGGCGCGATCCCGGTTGGCCGGTCTCGACGAGAACGAGCTCGAGAACAGCGGCTTGCTCTTCGATCTGGCAACGGCGCACGCACTGCTCGGCGACGAGGAGCGGGCGATCGACGAGCTGGGGAGATCTCTGAAGAAGGACCCGGGCGACTACTTTGTTCCGCTGGTGCTGCCACCCTTCCACGGGCTGCTGGACAATCCGAGGTTCCTGGCGCTCTTCGACGTGGATGAGATCCGGTAGGCCTTGTAGCGCAGCCGTCCCGGCTGCATGCACGCGGGACGCGTGCGCTACAACATC
>CAYPBC010000438.1:0-2637 GCA_964408845.1 uncultured Thermoanaerobaculia bacterium | reverse complement strand
CTCGAAGGCCTGCAGCCGGCGCAGGATCTCCTCGACCGGGATCTCGCGATCGGCATCGACCTCGAGCTCGGTTTCGAAACCGGCGAGCTCCGCCGCGCTCGGCCGCTCGAGCCGCAGCAGCACGACCGGGTCGGGGTCATCGACCGTGACCAAAAATCCCTGCGTGGTCTGCCACTGGTCCGGCACCGCGTGCTCCGATCCGGTCTTGAGGTCGACCCGGGTTGCCGCCCGCAGCTGTGAGTCGGCAAAGCTCAACTGGAGGCTTTGCGCGTCGGCCTCCGGCGTCGCGATCACCCGCAGACCGAGATCCTCGCGGACAAAGGACCACGCCGCGCGCGCCCCGCTCGGGGTCGAGTGCGGATCGAAGACGATGTCGCCCCGGAACTCACGAGCAACGATCTTCAGCGGCGCCGGATCGATGGTGTCCGCAGGGCCCGCGTCAAAGAAGGTGACGGCGACGCCCGCGGCCGAGGCCTCGGCGACCTCGGCCAATGTGGTCGATGGCTCCTCGGGCCATGGCAGGGCGTCGAGGACCACCGGTTTGCCCGGGTCGAGCTCCGTGAGAACGGCGATCGCCGCCAAAAGATCGTCGCCGGGAGCCAGCGCGACTAGATCGAGGTAGGCCGCGATCTCCTCCGCATACAACGCTCGCAGCCCAGCGGGATCGGCGGCGAGAGACCCAGCGACGAAAAGTACATCCGCCGCCGCCCCGGTGACCGCAACCGCTGCTTTCTTGAGGAGGAAGGCATGATCCTCGGGATCCGGAAAACCGCCGGATTCCGGACGCCACACCGCCTGAACGACGAGGCTTCCGTCAGCATCGCGGACCAACCGAGCGATCGACGCAAGCTCTTTCTCGAGCCGATCGAGGTGATCGCCGACCGGCTGCGGGGTTCTGAACTCGGCCCTGATCCAGGGTTGGGCGCCGGCGGAACGGATCGCGGCGGCCGGGGTTGGATCCGCTGTGCCGTCGAGGGGCACGGTCCAGGAAACAAAGAGCACATCTTCATCGCCGAGGTGAGGCGCATCGGCAATCGCGGCGGTGATGCGAGCGGGATCGTCGACTCGGACCCCGGCACAGACCGAGCAGGGCAGCGTGTTGCCAAAGACCGTGCCGGAGAGCATGGCGGTCAGGATCAGGAATGTCAGAGTTGTTTTCACGGTGAGATTATCCGGGGCTGCAGCACCGCGGCAGCGCTCGCGCAAGTCGTTGAAAAGAAAGCCCCCCTCCCGGGGGGCTCCAATGTCAGGCCAAAGGTCGGTCGATCGTCGTTAGTTCTGCTGCTTCGCCTTCTCGGCTTCCGATTTCAGGAACGCCTCGTGCTGCTTCTTGAGGTCCTTCCAGTTCTTCTTGAGGTACTTCTGCTCCTCCTTGGTCAGGATCCTGAAGGGCGTCTGCACCTGACTACCGGCGAAATCGGTGTAGAGCCAGTACTGGCCGGGCACGATTGTTTTTCCTTCAGGCATCTTGAAAAACAGACGGCCGAGACAGGCACGGCGGATGCTCAGCTCGACCTGGTCGCGGGAGATCGACCCCCTCGTCGTGGGATCCGAGAAGAAACTGAGCGCGCAGGCCTGATTCGCTTCGACCGGAAAGTAGTTGATGGAGTCGCGGACCGTGTCGGCCCTCGCGTTCAACGCCCGCAGATAACCAGCCCCGTTGTACTCCTTCTGGGTTGCCAGCGGTACGATCGATCCGTCGGGCATCTTGAGAGTGAAGGCGTCACGCATCAGGGTCTCGTTCTTGGTCGGTTTGCGGAGCGACAACCCGACCTCGACCATCAACCATTCCTGGCCCTGCGAGGCGTTGGCCGTGCGATATCCGAGGCTGACCCAGCCCTCGTTGTTGTAGGCGATCCTGGTGAATTGACCCTGGAGCGTGAAATTCCCAGGCACAGTCGGCACCGGCGCCTCCGGCACTGGTTCCTGGGCCGTGACAACAGGCGTCCCGATCCCCATCAATACCGCTGCCATCACACAAACGAGCAACACATTTGAAATCCTCATTGGGTACCTCCCCATCTATTCCACGTAGTGGTCCACGGGAAGTAGAACCGATGCCCACAGCTGTGTCAACTCGAAGCCGGTGTAATCTGTGGGCGATCGAAGTGGAGGCGTCCGTGGACACAGATGTACTGCTCGAAAAACTCTGTGACGACTCACGTCTCGGCCTCTCCCCGGACGAGCTCGTTGAACTCCTCGAGGAGGCCGATCTCGTGCGCGAGGAAGACACCTGCATCTCGGGGATGATCCGCATCCTCCGCCTGAAAGACGCCGTCCTGGTCCAGGAGCAGACGCCGGACCATGAGATCGTTATTCGAATCCGTCCGACTGTCGAGGCGGCGCAGGAGTTCGTCGCCGCCCGGCTCGAGACGTACGAACGGATGTGGGACGGTTGCGGATGCAAGGTCGACTATTCGGAGGGCTAACCCGCTTATCTCACCGGGTTTCACGGAGAGGGCCGGAATTCGGTTGCGTATCCGGACATTTCCGGTTAGGCTGGAAATGGTGGCCCGTGGATGACGCCCGCAAGAGGCATGAGGCGTCGGCGCCCGGGTCACATCGCTCCGGACGGTCGAGCATTGATAAGTATGCAGTGTGTGCCGTGCGGATCGTCCGATGAGTCAATCGGCTGTG
>CAYPBC010000437.1:0-2653 GCA_964408845.1 uncultured Thermoanaerobaculia bacterium | reverse complement strand
TGTCGTCAAAGAGCAGCTCCTCCATCATCGGCGGCACCATGCGGTCCACCTCCGGGCCCGGCTCGTGGACCAGCACCCTGCGAAGTCTTCCAATCTCAGATGTCACATGGACCATGCGCGCTCCTTTTTGACGTGCGCCATCATATTCTGATTTTTGACGTGCGCCTCGGAAGGCGCCCGCCAAAAATCAGAAAAAGGAGAGAGCATATTGATCGGTATACTCTACGAGGAGGAACAATGACCTCGCTTGACGGTTTCGATCATCCGCTGACCGGCCGCTATGCATCCGCCGAGATGCAGCGGCTCTTTTCCACCGGCCACCGCTACACGACCTGGCGGCGGATGTGGCTGGCGCTGGCCGAGGCGGAGCGCGAGCTGGGTCTCGAGATTCCGGCCGAAGCAATAGAGCAGATGCGCGCCAACCTCGAGGTGACGGCCGACGATCTCGATCGGGTGCGGGAGTACGAAAAGCGCACCCGGCATGACGTCATGGCCCACCTCGAGGCCTTTGCCGACCGCGCGCCGGCGGCGAAACCGATCCTCCACCTTGGGGCGACCTCGGCTTTCATCGGTGACAACGCCGAGCTCCTCATCACCCGCGACGCCCTCGATCTGGTGATCACCCGAGTGTTGGCGGTGGCGGCGGCGCTCGCCGACTTTGCCGAGCGATGGGCCGACGAGCCGGTCCTCGGCATGACCCACTTCCAACCCGCCCAGCCGACCACGGTCGGCAAACGGGCATGCTTGTGGCTGCAAGATATTCTCCTCGACCTCGAGCGTCTGCGCTTCGAGCGTGAGCGTCTCAAGCTGCGGGGCGCCAAGGGCACCACCGGAACCCAGGCCACCTTTCTCGACCTCTTCAACGGCGACCACGACACGGTGCGCGAGCTCGATCGACTGGTCGCCGAGAAGCTTGACTTTGACGCCACCTATCCGGTCACCGGCCAGACCTATCCGCGCAAGGTTGATGCCTTCGTCCTCGACGCACTCTCGGGCGTCGCCCAGTCGGCGGCCAAGCTCGCCACCGATATCCGTTTGCTGGCCCGTCTCAAGGAAGTGCGCGAGCCCGTCGCTGATGACCAGATCGGTTCCTCGGCCATGCCCTACAAGGCCAACCCCATGCGCTCGGAGCGGGTCACGGCCCTCGCCCGGTGGTTGATCACAATGGCGGCCAACCCGGCGCAGACGGCGGCCTCACAGTGGCTGGAGCGAACCCTCGACGACTCGGCCAACCGCCGCATGGTGCTCCCCGAGGCCTTCCTCACCGCCGACGCCATCCTCACCATCGTCCACAACGTGGTCGACGGTCTTCAGGTCTTTCCCGCCATGGTCGCTCGCAATCTCGGAGATGAACTGCCCCTGATGGCCTCGGAGGCGATCCTGATGGAGGGTGTGCGGCGGGGCGGCGATCGCCAGGATCTGCACGAGCGTTTGCGGCTTCACGCCCGCGCCGCCGCGCAGGCAGTTTTCTCCGACGGCGCCGACAATCCGTTCCTCGATCTCGTTGCCGACGATCCTGAGGTGCCCATGGACCGCGTCGAGCTCGAGGCCCTCCTCGACCCCGCCCGTTTCGTCGGCCGCGCCCCCGAGCAGGTGCGCGAATTTCTCACCGAGCACGTGCGTCCGATTCTCGCCGAGGCTGGGGAGCTGCCCGAGGCGAAGGATCTCGAAGTTTAGTTTTGAGTTCTCAGTTATGAGTTTTGAGTTGTCCCGCACCCACCCGTCGATTCTCGTGGGGGGCGGCCGGGAACTTAAAACTCAAAACTCAAAACTCAAAACTGCGGCGGCGGTACTCGTGTTGAGCTGCGTCCTGCTTCCCATGGGTTGTGCCCACCATGGAGCCGCCCCGGCAGCGACCCGACCCTCCGCGCCGACGCCGGTCGAGGAAGGGTGGACGGAGAAGGGCATCGCCTCGTGGTACGGCGAGCCTTACCACGGCCGCCGCACCGCATCGGGCGAAATCTACGACATGCACGCCATGACCGCGGCCCACAAGACCCTGCCCTTCGGCACGGTGGTGAAGGTCAACCGCCGCGACACCGGGGCGGATGTCAAGGTCCGCATCAATGACCGCGGGCCCTTCATCGAGGGCCGCATCATCGATCTCTCGTATGCCGCGGCCAAGGCCATCGATCTCGACCGCGACGGCGTGGCACCGGTCAGGATCAAGGTCGTCGGCCGCGAGAAGATTCAACCCGCGCCTCATCTCACGACCGCCCCGGCAGAATCCCAAGAGTGCTTCTGGGTCCAGGTAGGCGCATTCGGTGACCCAGAAAATGCGCGGCGGGCCGAGAGAGAGCTCGAGAGATCCGGTGAGGAGGCGGTGGTGCTTGAAGGCGTCGCCGGGCTGTGGAGGGTGCGCGTTGGTCCGTTCGATAAGGAAATGGCCGCGGAAAAGGCCCGTAACCGGGTCACGGACGCCTGGCCCGGCGCCCACGTTGTCCCCTGCGGCGGCTGAGAGCGAATTAGGAATGAGGAATTAGGAGTTAGGAATGTCGCGCACCCATCCCATTCTTAGGGGTGGTTGGAAATTCCCAATTCCTAATTCCTAACTCCTCATTCCGTCGCTTTGCGTTACCATCGCTCCGATGTTGAAAACACCCGCGTTCCGCGTCCTGGTCGTACTTACCGCCGTCGTGCTCTCTCTTGCCTT
>CAYPBC010000436.1:0-2654 GCA_964408845.1 uncultured Thermoanaerobaculia bacterium | reverse complement strand
ATTACCCAGCGCGGGACGACCAGGACACCTTCTATTTGCCGGGAGAATACCTCCTCAGAACGCACACATCGCCGGTGCAGGCGCGGGTGATGGAGAGTCGCAAGCCACCCATCCGGATCATCGTTCCGGGTCGCGTCTACCGCCGCGACTCCGACCTTCGCCACTCACCAATGTTTCACCAGATCGAGGGGCTGTTGGTGGACGAGGGCATTACCGTCGGCCACCTCAAGGCGACTCTCGAGACCTTTCTTCACGCCCTCTTCTCCGATAACGTCGAGGTGCGGTTGCGTCCCGGGTATTTTCCCTTCACCGAGCCGTCGGCGGAGGTCGACATCTCGTGCATCTTTTGCGACCGGAAGGGCTGCGGCGTGTGTTCCGGCTCGGGCTGGATCGAGATTCTGGGCGCGGGGATGGTCGATCCCCGGGTCTTTGAGGCGGTGGGCGTCGACTCCGAAATTTACACCGGATTCGCCTTTGGGCTCGGGCTGGATCGCATCGCGATGCTCGTGTACGGCATCCCCGATCTCCGCCAGCTCTTTGCCGGCGACCAACGTCTGACGAGGCAGTTCGCATGATCTTCGACTCCGAATGGCTAACCGAGCATCTCGCCGGCGCTCCTGATCTCGACACCCTGGCCGAGAGTCTCACCGACTGCGGCTGTCTGGTGGAGGTGCGTGAGCACGGCGACGGCGCGGAAAAGTGGGACGTCGAGGTGACCACCAACCGCCCCGACGCCATGAATCACCGAGGTCTCGCGCGCGAGGCGGCCCTCGCCACCGGCGCGACGCTGCTTCCCCTCGAGATCGAGTTCGAGGAGAGTGACGAGGACGCCACCGAGCTCGCCGCGGTTGAAATTGCGGATGGCGCAGCGTGCTCGCGATACGTCGGGAGGGTGATCCGCGGGGTCACGGTCGGAGAATCCCCCGAGTGGATGAGGCGCCGCCTTCTCAACTGCGGTGTGCGCCCGATCAACGTGGTGGTGGATGCCACCAACTACGTCCTCCTCGAGCTCGGCCAACCGTTGCACGCCTTCGATCTCGAGCGTGTGCGCGGGAGAAAGATTGTCGTACGCCCGGCAGTAGCGGGCGAGAAGCTCACGACCCTCGATGGTGAGAAGCGCGAGCTCGATCCGTCAATGCTGATGATCGCCGATGGCGAGGGGGTCGTGGCGCTGGCCGGGATCATGGGCGGAGCGGATTCAGAGATCGGAGAGAGCACGACCGACGTCCTCCTCGAAAGCGCCCACTTCGACGCCCTGTCGGTGCGTCGCACCGCGCGTCGGCTCGGCATGCATACCGAGGCCTCTCACCGCTTCGAGCGTGGCACCGATCCCGAGATGGCCGCGGTTGCGTGCGACCGGGCGGCGGCGCTGATCGCCGAGCTTGCCGGCGGTCGGGTGTGCCGCGGACGCATTGATGTTTACCCGTGCCCATTCGAGGCGCAGCGGATGGAGCTGTCGATCGCGGCGCTGTCGGCATTCACGGGTCTTGAGATCGATGGCGACCGCGCCGTCGAGATCTTCGACGGGCTCGGATTCGCCCACGAGCGTGCGGGTGATGTGGTGCGGGTGACGGTGCCCCCATGGCGGGTCGACATCGAGCGTGTGCCGGACCTCTATGAAGAGGTGATCCGCCACGTGGGCTACGACGCGGTGCCCTCCGAGCTGCCGGTTCTGCCGACCAACCCGGGGCGAAGGAACTCCAATTGGGAGCTGATCGACCGCGCCCGCGATGCTGCCGTATCGGCGGGTTTGGTCGAGGTCATGACGTGGAGTTTCATTGACCCGGAGACCGATGAGCTGGTCGCGGCGCAACCGCTCTGTCCGGGACAGTCGCTCCCGCTCGACAATCCACTCGCACAGACCCAGGCCATGATGCGCCGGTCCTTGCTACCGGGTTTGCTGGCCGCCGCCAAAACCAACTTCAACCAGGGCCAGCGAACGCTTGCGCTGTTCGAGCAGGGCCGAGTGTTCAGCCTCGTCGATCATCAGCCGCGGGAATGGGAGCGGATCGGCGTGCTGCTCGCCGATGAGGCCGGGGGACGCGAGGAACGATTCGTTCGCCTCAAGGGCATTATCGATGACCTGGTAACGAGGATCGGTCTGCCGGGGGTTTCCTGGAAGGGTGGAGGGTCGCCGTGGTTGGATCCGGGTGCGGGCGCTGTGCTTCAGAGCACCGACGGCGCGACAATCGGTTTTGCCGGAGTCCTGTCACGCGAGCTCGCCGAGCGGTGGGATCTCCGCCATGAAGTGGCAGTCGCCGAGCTCGACCTCGAGAGGGCGACCGAACCTCCGTTGTCGAAGTTCCGGCCCATACACCGTCATCCGCCGGTGGTGGTCGATGTCACGGTCGAGCACCCGGCGGATCTCAGCTATGCCGAACTCGAGGGGACGGTCAGCGATCTCGCATCCGAGTGGGTGGAGGATCTGAGTCTGGTTGTCCGCTACCGGGATGAGACTGCGCTTGCCGGCGTGGTGCGCACCACCCTGCGATTGATTTACAGGCATACCGACAGATCTTTGACCCAGGATGAGGTCAACGAAGCTCACGAACGCCTCCGCCGGGGCCTTGTCGAGAGGCTCGGCGTTGTTCTCGCCTAACCCGGTCTTCTCACCGGGTTTCGTAGCGAGGGCGGCGAAGGGTAGTCAGATGTTG
>CAYPBC010000435.1:0-2656 GCA_964408845.1 uncultured Thermoanaerobaculia bacterium | reverse complement strand
TCGGCAGCGCGAGATGCCGCCCCCCGACGAGGACGTTTCGGTGCAACTCCTCGAGCCGCCGCAAGTTGAAGTACCTCTCGGCCCATTGCTCGCGAAACGCCGCCAACAATGTCTCCTGGTCGTAGAAGTGATCCGGCAGCGCCGAACCGACGGCGGCGATTCTCACGATCGCGCCCCTTCATCGCACACCCGTTTTCGTGACATCCCTCGGTCCTTTCTCGTCGATCCATCGCAGCCTTCAGTACGTCAAACACCCCCGGCGCGGGCGGTATTGCGCGCAGCCCACACCATACCCCTGTCCCTCACCGCAGAACAGGTTTCCTCATCGAAGAAAATCCGGCGGCCTAGCCACGAAACCTTGTGAGGATCGCAGGCCAGCGCCGAAGGCGCGACAGACTCATAGCCTGGGGCGTGAGCCCCAGGAACACGGATGGGAAAAACAAGCCAGCCGCGAAGCGGCGACAGTCATTCTCACAATCATGGCTGCGGCTCACGCCGCTGCCGCAATCTGTCGCCCCTTCAGGGCTATTCGTTTGCCATGCTCCTCAATCCTGGGGCTCACGCCCCAGGCTACGAATATGCCGCCGCTTCGCGGCTGCCTCGATCCATCTAACAGAGAATAGAGGCTTTTGATCGAGGGATGTTCTTGAGAGATCGGGTTAGCATGAGGCGCGATGAAAACGAATAAGGCCTTTAACCGCAGATTGTGGCTTTCAGCGATAGCTCTCGCCCTGGTCGCGATGGCGGTTGTCGCAGCCCTGGGGCTGACCGGCTGGTTGCCGGCGGTGGAACGCAGCACCGGCGATCTGTTGCTTCGGACGCCGAACCTCCGTTCCCGGCCCGAGCCGCCGATCGTCGCCATCCTCATCGACGACAACGCCGTCGCCCAACGCGGCGCCCTTCCCTGGCCCCGCGAGCGCCTCGCCCGCCTTGTGGCAACTGTCGATGATCTCGGCGCCCGAGCCGTCATCTTCGATCTCATCCTCTCCGAGCCCGCCGATGCCACCGGTGATCTCGCCTTTGCCGACGCCCTGGCCGAGATCCCTCACGTTCTCGGGGCGGCGCTCAGCGACGGCGACAGGTGGCTGCTGCCCCTCGATATTCTCGGCGGTGCCGATGCTGCCGCCCACGTGTACGGCGAGGTTGGGCCCGACGGAGTGGTGCGGACCATCGCCGCCACCAAACAGGCCGACGGTCTGTCCCTGCCCGCCCTTTCGCTGGCCGCCGCACGTGTTCTGCGGCCGCAGATCCCGGTCCCGCCAGGCGTCGAGCTTCGTCCCGAGTTCCAACCGCCGCCGCAGGACATTCCGAGGTTTTCGGCCTCCGCGGTCCTCGATCGAGAGCTGCCCGAGAGTAGTGTCCGAGACCGCATCGTCTTTGTTGGCGTCTCCGCCACCGGGGCCGGGGATCAGTTCGTGGTACCCACCGGACCCCGACACGCGCCCGTTCCCGGAGTCCTGGCGCACGCGTCGGCCGCAGCCTCCATTCTCTCCGGCCGACTGATCCGCCGCCCGGGCACCGTCTGGACCGCGATCGCCGCTTTCGTTCTCGCCCTCGCCGTGCAGTGGCTTCGCAGCCGCCGTGGGAGCTTCGATCTCGGGCGTTTCGTCATCCTCGTCGCCGGGCTCGGCGTCATTGCCATTGTCGCGCTTCAAGTCGCTCTCGTCCTCGTCCCGCTGGCCACCCTGCTGGCCGCGGTCGTCGTCTCCGCCCTGCTGCGCGAGGCGGTCGAGTCCCGGGCGGCGCGGCTCGAGAGCGGCCGCCTTCTCCAGTCCCTCCTCGAGCACATCGGTGTGCGTTCCGCCAACCGGGTGCCGCAGACGGCGAGCCGCCGTCTCGAGGCCCTCCAACACCTCCAGGAGGGTGTGCTCCGGGAGGACGCCACCCGCCGCGCCCTGCTCGCCGGAATGGAGGAGGGCGTGGCGCTGTGGGGTGCCGACGGCGAGTTGCTCGAGGCCAACCCGGCGGCCGAAAAGCTATGGGGAGGCCTGCCCCGGCTTGGTGAGATCGAGGCCGTCCTCGATCCATCCACCGGCGAAGGCGCCGTCAAGCGGGCGGGACGCGAGCTTTCGCTCCACACCAGTCCGCTCGAGGGCGGTCTGCTCGCCATCATCCGTGACGTCACCGCCGAGAGTGAGCTTGATCGGCGGCGACGCGACATGCAGCGTCTCGTCTCGCACGAGCTCAAGACGCCACTCGCCTCGATCTCCGGCTTTGGTGAAACCCTCGAACGGTACGAGCTCACGGGGCAGGAGCAGCGACGGGTGGCGTCCTTGATCCGCGGCGAGGCGGGGCGGCTGCAGGAGATGGTGACGGTCTTTCTCGACCTCGAACGGCTCGGTGCAGGCCACTGGGAAGGAGACGCCGAGATCGTCGATTTCAGCGAGCTGGTCCGCCGCCGGCTCGAGATCCTGGCTGCGGCCGCTGACGCCAGGGGGCAGGGTTTCGCACCCTCGCTCTCCGACGGTTGCCTCGTCCGCGGAGTGCAGGCGCTGCTCGATCGGGTAGTCGACAACCTTCTCGGCAATGCCATCAAGTACTCGGTGGACGGCGATTCGATCGAGGTCGTGGTCCGCGCGGACAACGAGAGGATCGTCTTTTCAGTCTGCGACCATGGGCCGGGGATCCCGGCGGACGAGATCCCCCGCCTCAGCGA
>CAYPBC010000434.1:0-2657 GCA_964408845.1 uncultured Thermoanaerobaculia bacterium | reverse complement strand
GTGGTGGGCGTCAATAAATCTTGGAGCCCTGGAGGGGCGACAGATTGCGGCTGCGGCGTGAGCCGCAGCCATCATTTCGTGATTGTCTGTCGCCGCTTCGCGGCTGGTAGAATTTTTTTCATCGAATTCCCTGGGGCTCGCGCCCCAGGCTATGAGTATTCCGCCGCTTCGCGGCTGGCTCTGTCATTTACCAAGAGACTCGGAAGGGTCTTTTGAAGCCGTGCAGGGCACCGTTACTCAGTCGGAGACCGGAGCAACCCTTCGAGACGGACGGCGTATGGATTCGCGGTTAAGAACCACATCGACCACCGTTGCCTCGCCGTCGCTGACGGCGACGCCGCTGATCACGTGCGGAAGGAAGCCGTGGGCCTTGATTCTGAGGTCATAGAGCCCCGGCAGCAGGAGCCGGTGGAAGTCACCTACTACGGGATCGGTGCGTGCCATCGACCCGTCCTCCTCGCGGTCGACCCCCAGGACCTCGATAGTGGCCTCGAGAGGTGTGCCGTTCTCATCGGTAACTACGCCTCGAATCCCCCCATGGGCGTGGGCGATGAAGTCGAGAAGCGCGCGGCGGTTCCACTGCCAAAGATCTTCGAGCTCGTCGGCCGGCAGGAGCTTGGTCTCGGACACCTCGATGGTGACCTCGCGCCCGCCGTGGAAGAAGGTCATGAAGTCCTGGCGGCCGCCATGGATTTCGTACCAGTCATATCCGTTGGTGATGCCGTTGTCGAAGTCGGTCATGTATCCGCCGGGACTGTCGGTCTGGGCGAGGTCGGCCCAATCGCGCGCCAGGTCCTCGAACCAGAGATCGTCAGGGTGGCGCCGCGGGACGGTGTCCCAAGGGTAGTTGACGACCTCGACACCGCCGTGGAAGTTGGCCGAGAGGACGAAGGTCTTCGACTCGGCCAGGGCCATCATGGCTTTGGTCTCGGGCCACCACGCGAAGCCGTCGGGATGCTCGCCGAAAACGAAGTCCGGGAAGTTACGGTTGGGATCGGGCCCGGGGTCGTCGCCCGAGATGGTTGTGTAGGTGCGGATGGCGCCGGCAACCGAGTCGTCGCTGCTGAAGTAGGTGCCGTCGGGGTTGGCGAGGGGGTTGATCCAGAGCTCGGTCTCGTCGACCAGGGCCGTGATCTCGGGGTCTGTGCCGTGGCCCATCAGCAGGTGGTCGATCAACCGCAGCATGAGTACGTAGCCTGTGGTCTCGTCGCCGTGCATGGTGGACGTGAGAAGCACCTCGGGCTCCGCCTCGTCTGTGTCTGGATTGTCCGAGATGACCACAGCCCACAAGCGGTGGGGCCGAACCGTGTTGTTGCCCGCGCCCAGATCAACGATCCGGCAGAGAGTCGGGTGGTCAGACGCGAAGCGGTGCATGATGAAGGTGTACTGCTCGTAGGTGGGGTAGCAGGACCACGATCGGTCTGTGTCGTTCTCCCATCCCGTCGGGCACATCGAGACGTTCGCCGCCTTGACGGCCGATGGGAGGATTCGCCAGTCATAGCCCGCCTCTCGCAACCGCAGCAGTTGCTCGGGGGTCGCCACCGCCCGCACCTCGCGGCCGCGGACGTCCTCGATGCTGATCAGGCGTGTGAGATCTGCAAGCTCTGAGCGGTCGCCAATCTCGATTCGAATCGTGACCGGTTCACCGATGCCCGGACCCCCGACGGCCACCGGCGACTCCGCCTCGGCCTGCGGGACGCCGATAACAACGGCCGCCGCGACGGTCACAACGGCGCCGCAAATCCGACCTGCTGAGAACAACCGGAGCAATAACTCCCCCAATCTCCTCAAAACATCATATCGAACGTTCAAACGTCCAACGTTCAAACGTTCTAACGACCCTGTCGCGGCAACCGGAAGATTGTCGAGGTACTGACCGTAATGGTGGGCCCGGAACCGTCATCGGGCATGGCGATGTCGATCCGCAGGAGGTTGCTGCGGCTGAGGTTGGCGAGATCGAAGAGGAGGCCGACCCCGGCATCGAAGCGGATGCCGTCCGTGTCGGGGCCGACCCGAGGGTCCCAGGTCGCGCCGGCGTCGGAGAAAACGACGACCCCGACCGAGAACAGACCCAGTACCCTTTCCTTGATCAACCGCCGCCATTGGATGTTGAGCAGGGCGCGACCGGTGCCGTCGAAGTAATCGGGATCCCACCCACGGAGTCCCATGTCGGCGCCGAGCGTGAGTTGCCGGTTGAGATCGAGACGGCGGGAGTCCTCCACCAGAAGACGTGCCTGCCATCCGCGGGGTCCGAGCTGCGCGGCGCCTACCTGGAATCCGGTGACCAGGTTTCGGACCTCTCCCTCCTCGTGGCGACCGGAGAACCAGACATCGCCCAGGAACAGCCAATCACCGCGACGCCTTGCTCCGTGTGCCCCCCCGGCGGCCAGCAGCCGATTGCGGTCACCTCCAAACGACGGCGACGAGAAGACCGCAGTCAGCGCAATATTCGGTCCGAAGGCCACGTCCTCCTGCGCGGTCCACGCGCGAAAACCCTTCACCACGATGAAACGATCCGCAATCTGTTCGTACGAGATCATCGGGCCATCGACGATGAGGTTCTCCGGCGTCGGATACGGTGAGCCGTCGTCCTCCCACTCCCAATCGGAGTAGACGTCTTGCCGGTGCAGCCAGCCGGCTACGAGTCGCCGGGTCAT
>CAYPBC010000433.1:0-2664 GCA_964408845.1 uncultured Thermoanaerobaculia bacterium | reverse complement strand
GGCGGCCGCGTGGGTGGGCCAGAACGTGCACGCCGGGGGTCTCAACGGCGCGCACCAGACGCTCGGTCTGATCGCGGTCGGGGTCGAAGTGGCTGTGCACCGCGGCCACCACGCAGTCCACCTCGAGCCGCTCCCCCCGAGGAACGTCGAGCGTGCCGTCGGCGAGAACCTCCACCTCGAGTCCCTGGAATAGATGGTGGTCTTCTCCGTGCTGGCGGTTCCATCGCGCGACCCGCTGATGCTGCAGACGGACACCCTCGAGGTCGAGACCGGATGCGACCTCGAGCCCACGCGAGTGGTCGGTGACCATCGACCAGGCGTAACCACGCCGACCGCACGCACGGGCCATGGCCTCGAGGACCACCTTGCCGTCGGAGTCCCGGGTGTGCCAGTGGAAGGCGCCGCGCATCCGCTGTGGGTGGAGATCCTCGGGGCCGGAGCGGAGGGCTTCGTTCATCTCCGCGCGGCTGAGAAAACCACTGCGGGCGGGTCGGCGACGAGGGTTCTCACCGCCTTGGAGTCGCTGCACTGCGGCCTGGAGGGCATCCTCGCCGTGGCATTCCATCAGCTGGGATATCAGCGGACGGAGCCAGTGCGGCGCATCCCGCACCAACTCTTGGCGTGCTCTGCCTGGGCTGTCAAACGCGGTGTAGCCGGCGCGTAGCAGTGCCAGTCGCCGGTCGCCGGGTGGCTCGGAATCCGCCAGGGCGAACAGCGCCTCGGCGAGGGCGCCGTTGGAGCTCGACTCGTTTCTCATGACTGGGAGGGAGTATATCGGGCTTTACTTATCAGGCAGTAACGTCGAGGCCAACACCATAATCCGCGTGCGGCTTGTGGAGACCACCTCGTGCGAGGTACTCATTGCGGTGCGAGCACGTTTGTCATCGCATCGAGGGCGGTACCGTCGGCAAAGGCCAGCAGACCGTCACCGGCTTCGAGCTGGAACTCCGGCGACGGGTTGACCTGTAGCTCACCGCCGCGTTCCACGGCGAGCACGGTGGCGCCGGTGCGGCGCCGGAGGTCGAGCTCGCGGAGGGTTCGTCCTGCGGCCGCCGATCCGGCCGGAACCGGCACTCGGTCAACGCCGGGAAGCTGGCGCAGGGCCTCGAGAGTGGAATGGCCGTGGTTCGCGTCGCCCCGCAGCAGACCGTAACCCTCGCGTCGCAGGGCGGCTTTCTCCCGTTCGACCACGTGTGGCGGAGCGCCATACAGACCGAGCACTCGACCGGTGAGCTCGAGCGAAGTCTCGAATTCCTCCGGGATCACCTGGTCCGCACCGAGGGCGGCCAGCGGCTCGACCTCGCGCAGGTAGCGGGTGCGAGCGATGATCTGCGCATTGGGGTTGAGGCTGCGCGCGGTCTCAACCACCGCGCGCGTGGAGGCCGCGTCGGCGATTGCCGCCACCAGGCCGCGCGCCCGGCCCATACCCACCGCCTCCAGGACCTCGCCCTGGCGGGCGTCGCCCTCGAGAGCGTAACCGCCGGCTGCCTGGACCTCGCCCACCGTGTGGGGGTTGAGGTCCACCACCACATGCGGCACCTCGAGCAAGCTGAGGGCGCGGGCGACGTTGCGGCCGTTGATTCCGTAGCCGACGATGACCACGTGATCGTTGAGCTGCGGGACTGGCGGCATGGCGGTGAGTGCGGCCCGCCGCCGGGCGATGCGGCGGCCGGCGCCCATCAGGAAGGGGGTGAGCACCATTGTCGGTACCGCAATGGCCAGGAATAGCTGCTGCTGGTCGGCTGGGAGGAGACCGAGGCGGGCCGCCTCGGCGCCGACAACGATCGAGAACTCGCCGATTTGTGCCAGGCCGAGACCGACGGCCGCCGCCGCGGCCGGGTTCCGGAGCAGCGGCCATGAGACGCCGGCGGCCACCACGGTCTTGAGGGCCACGACCCCTACCACGAGGCCGATGGTGAGCAGCGGCCGCTCGACCCACAGTCGCGGATCTACCAACATGCCCATCGACACGAAAAACAGGCTGTTGAAGACGTCGCGCAGGGGTGTGATGTCGTCCAACATGCGGCCCACATACTCCGATTCCGACACCACCATTCCGGCCAGGAAGGCGCCGAGGGCCATGGACAGACCGAAGTGGCCAAAGACGAGAGCCGTGCCTACGGCGACGAGGAAGGTGGTGAGGGTGAACAGCTCGCGACTGCCGGATGCGACGATGCGGGCGGTGATCCAGGGGAATGCAAATCGGGCGCCCAGCACCGTCAGAAGAACTACGGCAACGGATCGACCGAGCAGCCAAGCCACCTCGCCAACGGTAGCCGCATGGCCGGCGAGCAGCGGCAAGGCAAGCATGATGGGCACCACCGCCAGGTCCTGGAACAGCAGTACCGACACCATGGTGCGGCCGGATCCAGTGCCGATGTCGCCCGATCTCTCGAGCGACCACAGCACCAGGGCGGTGGAGGACAGCGCCACCATGCCGCCCCACACAGCCGCCTCGGCGGCAGGTCGGCCGCCGGCCATCGCGACCGCGAAGGCGGCGCCGCCGGTGAGCAGCACCTGCATCGAACCGCCGCCAAAGACCGAGCTACGCAGCTTCCACAGGTCGCCGAGGCGGAGCTTGATGCCGACTGTAAACAACAGAAGGATGACGCCGACCTCGGCCACCAGCTCGATCTGGTGGCGGTCTCGGATCAGGCCGAGGCC
>CAYPBC010000432.1:0-2669 GCA_964408845.1 uncultured Thermoanaerobaculia bacterium | reverse complement strand
TTTGACTGACCATATTGTGCGCGAATTCTACACGCCCGCCCAGAGTTCTGTCAACAACTGCGACAATCTCCGCGTTCAGGGGCCGGGCAATGAGCAAATTTCGTTCGTCTGGCTGATCAGAGCTTGCGGGTATTGGAACGCTCTCGGGCGCCCTTGTTTCCATGCGATATATCGGAGAACTGCATCATGAGTTGAGATTGTATCGCAGAAATGCGATCCGATGTCAAGTGATGAGAAAATCGGGCCAGAGATCAGGTGAGAAGAATCGCGATCACAGCGGCGGCGTAACCGGCGAAGACCAGCGGCGCGACACGGCGGCCAAAGCGGGTCCAGAACGAGGTCCCCCTGAAGTTGACCTGGGAGAGGGAGGTCAGGGCGAGGGCGAGCCCGATCAGTACGGTCAGAATCTGGAGAACGGTCAGCAGGCTGAACTCCGTCGCCGGCCACTCGGGCAGCCACTGGGGAGGGCTGAGAGCGACCCGGGCCTGGTCGAGGATGGCGATATTGGCGAGCTGGCTGGTCATCAACGCGGCCCAACCGAGAATCATGAGGGCCACCGCGAGGCGGATCATGATGGCCATCCGGCGGTCAGTGACGGCGAGCGCCATCACAGCATGGTGAAGGGCGATTCCCGCCACCAGGACAACGACACAGAGAATCGTGAAGTGGATCGGGTCGGCCAGGACCGCGAACGATCGTGCGGCCACCAGCCCTAGAGCCAGAAGGGTCACGGTAATGGCGAACATGGCGAGGTCACGGGCGCTGGAGTCGAGTCGCCACACCGCCATCAGCGGCGGTCGCACCTGGAGGTTTGCCGAGTGGTGCGGGCACGAGTGGAGGCAGTCGAGGCACAGCTTGCAACGGTAGGCCTCCTTACCCTCGAGGGGGTGGTGGAAGACGGTGCAGCCGTAGATCTTCGAGGTTCCCTTGTAGCACTCATGGGTTGTGCACGACGAGGCGCACACGGTTGGTTTGGCGATGAGCTGCAGCGGAGAGGCGGGCGCGAGGGTGGTTGCCAACCGGCCCAACGGGCACAGGTGCCGGCACCACACCTCGCGTTTGTAGAGGAACCCCAGGGTCACGGACGCAGCGACCAGCGACAGGAGCAAGAGCCCCGATGAAACCGGGTTGGCGGTCGAGTCGAAGACCCGCTCCACCCACACGATGAGCGCGAAACCGACGATCGCCAGCCACGGGCCGTGACGGATGATCCAGGGCGGTGGCGACTGCTCGGGCCAGCCGAGCTTCTTGGCGAGCCGGGCGCCTGTGGACAGGGGACAGATCGTGCACCACACCGGCCCGACAATCAGGAAGAGGCCGAAGACGATCGGCTCCCACAACGACCAGATGGCGGTGTTGGCGGCTCGGCCGGCCACGGTCGAGGAATAGCCGAGGCAGAGCGCGATCACCGCCGCGAATCCGGCCAGTGCGGCCGCCCGCGCGAGCGGGACGCCGGTGCGCCGCAACAGGCGTCTGACCAGCGGGGTGTCGGTGATGTCGATGCCGGGCGGGGCCACGTCCTCGCCGACGCCGCCAAAGATATGTTCGGCGCGAATTTCGGGGCCGTCGGCGATCCGTACCGCCAGCTCCAGCACCTCCCGGAGTTCGGCGACGTTGCGCCGTCGGTAGCGAAGCGACAGTAGCGCCTGCCGCGCGTCCTCGGTGATGGCCGGGGGATCGGGCCCCTGCCTGCACAGGAACTCCTCGGCCAGGGGAATGATGTCCTTCGGCCTCTTGGCCAGGGGCGGCATCTTGATGGTCTCTTCGAAGCAGTTGGCGAGCACGGGCGCCAGACCGCCCGCGGCTTCACCATTGGCTTCAATCGACCGTGCCGTCATGATGATGCGGGTGTCTGGATAGGTTCCTGGTCGCCGGTCACTGTTGGCTTCGAGATAGGCTGCGAGCATCTGCTGAACAGATGGCTCGAGGGTGTCCGCCCCGCGCAGGATCAGGGTGCCGTTGTGGGCCAGGTGGATCCCGCCGCTCGTGTGACCACTGGTCGGAAGACGCCCGCCGAGGTCCTCGCCGAGGATCAGCTCCGCGGCATGGCCGGGGGTGAGGTCACGGCAGTTCACCGCAATAAGCTGACCGGAGGTGCGTGTTGACGCGTTGTGGATGAGCCGAGCTACCAGTGTTTTGCCGGTGCCGTCTTCTCCGATCAACAGTACCGGCGTCTGCCGCTCAGCGCACCGCTCGATCGTGCGTTCGACCTTTCGCATTCCGGCCGAGGCGGCGATGAACGTGTCCGGATCGCTGTCGCCCTGGACGAGGCGGGCGATGACACCAGTGCCACGAAGGAGGTCGAGTGCGTCAGAGGTCGCATGGTGGAGGTGGCGGGCGATTCCTCCGAGGAGCTTGCGGCGCAGCGAAGCTGATTCCTTGAGGGCGGTGGGAAGCGCCGACGCCGGGTACCGTAGCAAACGGACGTCGGTCACGGCCACCGCATCGACGGCAGCGCCCTCCTTTCCAAGCACCGACTCTGCGCCGAATATGCCGCCCTCACCGAGCCGAGCCAAGGGCCGCTTGTGGGACTCGTCATCGACCAGCACGAGCTCGACCTCGCCTTCGATCACGACGAAAAAGTGGTCTTGGTGCTCACCGCGCCGGACAACCACCTCGCCCGATCCGAAGGCAATCTCCTGGCCGGCTTCCCTGAGAAAGCCCACAGT
>CAYPBC010000431.1:0-2675 GCA_964408845.1 uncultured Thermoanaerobaculia bacterium | reverse complement strand
CGCAGCGGTCTTGCCGATGCGGTCGACCTCCACCTCGCGCGCGAGAACCTGGCATCTGCGCAGGCGGCGGGGGTGCTGATCGAGGGCGATCTCGAGCAGGCCCGGCTCGCGCTTGATGTCCTCGTCGGTCGCCGGCCTGGGAGCGGCTCCATGCTGCCAGACACCCTGGCCGAGCTGCCGTCGTTGGATCCGGTTCCCCTCGGTCTGCCGGCGGAGCTTCTCGACCGGCGGCCCGATCTCCGGCAGGCGGAGATGCGGCTGGCGGCGGCGACCTACGGGGTCGGGGCCGCGATCGCCAACCTCTACCCGGATCTCAGCCTCACCGGTTCGGCCGGTGTCAGGTCGGATACGTTGACGGATATCATCTCGATTGACGGGCTGGTCTACAACGCGGTCGCGAACCTGGTCGGTCCGATCTTCACCGGCGGCCAGCGGCGTGCAGACGTCGATGCGGCAAGGGCACGCACCGATCAGGCGATCGCGAATTATTCCGGCGCCGTGTTGCAGGCCCTGCGTGAGGTCGAGGGCGCTCTGGTGTTGGGCGACACCTCGGAACGCAACCTCGATTTCACACGCGAGCGCGTGTTTGAGGCCCGAGCGGCGGACCGGCTGGCGAAACAGCGCTACCAGCGTGGGGTCGCGCCGCTGCTGAAGGTGCTCGAGACCGAACGCCGATTGCGCCTGGCGGAGCAGGCGATCATCACCGCCACCGCCGAAGTCTGGAACGCCCGCATCGACCTCTTCCTCGCCCTCGGCGGCGACTGGGACACCAACCCTCCGGATCCCGAATCCAGCCCCGCCGAAGAAACCGAAACTCAAGCCAAATCAGAAATTCCGAATTCCGAAAATTCGAAATCCGAAAATCTAGAATCAACCGCCAAGGACGAATGGGCGGCAATTCCTAATTCCTCATTCCTAATTCCTAATTCCAAAGAGGTGTCCTGATGTCCTCCAAAACTCTCAAGATCGTCCTGCCCATCATCGTCCTGCTCGCCGGTGTCGCCGGTGCGAAACTGCTGGGTTCCTTGCGAAAGGCGCCGCCGCGGGTGGAGCGCGCCGCTCCGGGGCCATTGGTGGAGGTTCTCGCGGCCGGTGTGGCCGACGTTCCGATCATCGTCGAAGGACATGGCGAGGTCGTCGCCAAGGTGTCGGTGGAGGTGGTGCCACAGGTGGCCGGGCGCGTGGTCGAGGTGAGCTCGTCGATGGTGACTGGTGGATTCTTCAAGGCAAACCAGACGCTCTTCGTGATCGAGCCACGCGACTACGAGCTCGGCGTCGACCGTTCACAGGCGGCCGTGGCTCGGGCCGAGGTCCAGCTCGAGCGGGAGATGGCGGAGGCCGAGGTGGCGCGGGAGGAGTGGGACGAGCTCCATCCCGGCGAGACGCCGTCGTCGGGGCTTGTGGTGCGCGAGCCGCAGGTGCGGCAGGCGAGGACCGAGCTCGACGCGGCCAGGGCGGACCTCGATGTGGCACGGCTCAATCTCGAGCGCACCCGTGTGTCGCTTCCCTTCGACGGCGTCGTGGTCAGCGAGAGTGTGGATCCCGGCCAATTCGTGACCACCGGCCGGGTCCTGGCAACGGTTTACGGCACCGATGAGGTCGAGGTGCGGGTGCCTCTCGAGAGCCGCGATCTGGCCTGGTTCGAGGTCCCCAGGGGATCCGCGGGCAATGGCCCGCGCGCCGAGGTGAGCGCCGCCTATGCGGGTACGACCTACACCTGGGAGGGCCGGGTCACTCGCATGGAGGCGCAGCTCGACTCGGCTTCACGGATGGCCCATGTCGTGGTGGAGGTGAAGGAGCCCTTTGCTATGTCGGGAGGGCGGCCGCCCTTGATGCCCAATACCTTCGTAGATGTCCGGATCTTCGGCAACACCCTCGATGGCGTGGTTGCCCTTCCACGGCACGCCCTGCGGGAAGGAGAGAAAGTATGGGTCTTCGACGACGGCAGCCTGCATGTTCTAGATGTGAAGGTGGCCCGTGCCGATCGTGAGAGGGTCTATCTGTCCACAGGTCTCGAGGAGGGCGACGAGGTGATCGTCAGCGCACTCGACGCGGTGACCGAGGGCATGAAGGTCCGTGCTACCCTCGGCGATTCCAGCGGTTCGACGACAGGGGGCGGAGAATGAAGGACAGCCGCAGCGGTCCGCTGGCCTGGTTCGCAGGCCACCACGTGGCGTCGAATCTGCTGATGGTCTTCATCCTTTTCTCAGGAGCCCTGTCCCTGGCGAGGATGAAGATCGAGGTCTTTCCCGAGCTGGACACGGACATGGTGACCGTGGCGGTTCCATACCGCGGCGCCTCACCGGCCGAGGTCGAGGAGGGGGTGTGCATCCGGGTCGAGGAGGCCATCGCCTCCGTCGAGGGCATTAAGCGCATCCGGGCGGTGGCCAGCGAGGGCATCGGTACCGTGCTCGCCGAGCTCGAGGAGGACGCTGACGACCGCAAGGTCCTGGACGACATCAAATCAGCGGTGGACCGCATCGTGACCTTTCCCGTCGAGACCGAAAAACCAGTGGTGGCGGAGGGTGATACCCGGCGGCGGGTGATCACGTTGGTCCTCTCCGGTGAGGCGTCGGAGAAGACTCTCAAGGTTCTCGCCGAGAGGGTGCGTGACGAGCTCACGGCGGTGCCCGAGATCTCGCAGGTCGAGGTCGCGGGCATCCGCCGCTACGAGA
>CAYPBC010000430.1:0-2678 GCA_964408845.1 uncultured Thermoanaerobaculia bacterium | reverse complement strand
GCATCCCGATTCGCCGCGAATCGGCGTGCCTGGCATCCTCTCGGGAAGCGCGATGAGAAACGGGTCGCCTCGAAAAAGGGAGCGCCCCGCCGGGACGCACGATCGATGAGTGAAAATTCCGAATTCCGAATTCCGAATTCGTTAAATCCCATTCGCCTTGAACATGTCCCTCATCGACAGCAGAGTCTTGGCGAAGTTTGTGTCCTTGAGGAATTCCTCCATCTCCATGCGGTTGGCCCCGGCCTTCATCTTGTTCTCGACCTCTCCTGTGATCTCGTAAAAGACTGACAGCGACTGTAGACCCAGACGCGAAAAATTGACCTCGTACCAGTCGCTGGCAGTCACCTGATCCCACACCATGGGTGCAGGGGTGACGTCGTTAGACCACACGCCCTCGGCGATTGCGGTGACCTCGCGGTAGAGCTGGCGGAGGACGGTTTGGTGATCGTTCGTTTCCAAGGCTGCGAGGAGCTTGTTGGGGCTCGTCGTGTTCGATCTATCGCCGGTGTTTTCCTCTGCACGGCCGTCTTCCTTGTCGCCGTCCCCCTCGTCGTCATGAGGGCTGTCGTCTTCAGGTTCGGACTCACCGGAAGCGTCCCCCTCCATAGAGTATTCCTTGGTCGGGATGTGATCTACCGCCATCGTATCGCTCTGTGACCCATCGGGGTCCGGACGGATCTCTGGGTCGGTGCTGGTCTGGACCGGGCGCCGGGGCGGGCTCGTCTTCTCGGGTTCCGGTACGGTGGGCGGCTCTGTTACAACCTGGTCACCATCCTCGACTGGATCTTCGGTTGCGGCCTCGGGCGTATCGGAACCCTCCAGCCGCTCACCGGCCGGTGGCGCGATGTCCTTGCCCGGCTCAGCTTGGCGCGCATCGTCAGCGGCCTTGCGAAATCTCACATGAAACGTGCCGAGAAACGAGAGCTCAGTTTCGCTGATCGGGCGCGCGCGTCCCAGCTTCGCTCGCATCACGTCGAGCTCGAGAAACCGTGCCTGAAGGAGGGCGGCGCTCGGTGCCAGGTTGACGATCTCAGGAAAGTTGTCGGAGTTCGTCTCGATGATCGCGATGAGATCGAGGAATGTCGCATAATCCATGATCTGTTGGTATTGCCCTTCGTACCAGTCAATGGATTGTTCCCGCTCCTTGGCCGCGACGAGCCGATCGAACACCTCTTCCGGCAGGCCCGTGCGATACCACTTATCGCCATACACGCTCTCCAGAACCTCGCGAATGGTGGTGCGCAACTCACCGAGGATTTTGGAGATGATGCGGTACGCATCGATGTTCTGTTCCAACCAGTCCATTCTTGGATTCTCCCGATTGCGAGTCTTGCCTGTGGGAGTCGAGATTACCACGGGATATCTTCGGTTGTGTGTTTCAGGCTGTTTGCCGGTGGTTTCTGCCTTCAGTCGGCCTCGAGCGCATATGCGAAATCAGGAAGCTCGGGGCTGTCCTCGACGAGGAAGACATGGCAAGTCTCACAGTCCATCGGGATCGTGTGCTCGCCGTCGGATGTCGACATTTCGTCGTCGTGGCACCGCATGCAGCCCGGGAAATCGTCGTGGCCGATGTTGTTGGGATGGGTTTCCCAATTGGTGTCCATGGCGGGGAACACGATCTTGCCGTAGGCCTGAGCGGCCCACTCGGCGCCCCGCGCCACGAGTTCTGGATCTCCGGCCGCGAGCTCGGGGTACTCGGTCGCGTAGAAATCGGCAACAATCGTCTCAACGGCCGCCATGCCTGCCGCGTGGGAATCGTACTCGCCTTTGATGGCCGCGACGGCCTGGCGTTTGTAGAAGGGCAAGTCGACGAGATCCGGATGGGTGTCGATGATCCAATCCATCGCCTTGGCCGGAGGATGGAAGGTGTGCGTCGGCCTGTTATGGCAATCAATGCAGTCCATGATGCGGGCCGCGTTCCTCGTCTCCTGTGGCGGCAGCTCGTCGCCGTCGCGGGAGTAGACGCGGGTTTCGCCGTCTGCGGTCGTGAGTTCGACCCAGACGATTTCCTCGCGGCTCTCGTCGGAGGAGACAAACCGAATGCGGTTATCTGAGTAAATGTGCCACCAGTGGATCCCACCGGCGCGTCCAATATCGAGGCTGCCGCCTCCAGTGCGCAGAAGCATCGCCGTGTACGAGGGGGTGTTCTTCTCGTCGCTGCGGTATCTCGAGAAAATCCGCAGCTTGTCACCGTGGTGCTTGTTGGGCCAGTGGCACTGCTCGCAGGTTTCACGTGCCGGGCGCAGGGTATGGAGCGGGGTCGTAATTGGATGCTCATACGTGCCGAGAGCGGTGTGCCAGACCTGGCGCAACCCGTCGAGCTTTGATTTCACGAACCACGATGCGCCCGGTCCGATGTGGCAGTCGACGCACGCCACACGCGAGTGTGGCGAGTTCTGGTAGGCGGTGAACTCGGGCTGCATGACCGTGTGGCAGGTCTCGCCGCAGAAACTAACGGTCTCCATCTCCTCGACGGCGAAGAATGAGGCCGCGCCGAGGATGACGGTGTTGAGTGCGGTCATGGTGATGACGATGGTCGCGAAGCGGCGCATATTGGGATCGTTGAAATCGAGCTTCGGAAAGGCCGTGAGCTCTTCCTCGGTGGCCCCTTCCTTGATGAGCTTGCGCCGCCGCCGCCACATCCCGATAGGAATCTCGATCAGACCGAGGACGAAGAT
>CAYPBC010000429.1:0-2684 GCA_964408845.1 uncultured Thermoanaerobaculia bacterium | reverse complement strand
CGGATCAAGGCGTTGAGCCCGGACACCACGGTGGTCATCATCACCGCCCACGGAACGGTCGACCGTGCTGTGGAGGCAATGCGCGAGGGCGCCACCGATTTCATCGCCAAACCCTTCTCGATGGCCCAGCTGGAAGTTCGGTTGAGCAACGTGTGCTCGGTGCGCATCCTGCAGGAGCAAAACGTGCGTCTGCAAGCGCAGCTCGAACAACGCCACTCGTTCTCGAACATCATCGGCAAATCCAAGGCCATGCAGGAG
This sequence comes from uncultured Thermoanaerobaculia bacterium, assembly GCA_964408845.1. Taxonomy (GTDB): domain Bacteria; phylum Acidobacteriota; class Thermoanaerobaculia; order Thermoanaerobaculales; family Sulfomarinibacteraceae; genus Sulfomarinibacter. The sequence continues at coordinate 2,426 of CAYPBC010000429.1, read as the reverse complement.
GTTTTCGAGCTGATTCGGCTTGTTGGCGACTCCGACGCCTCGGTCATCGTTCACGGAGAGAGCGGTACCGGTAAGGAAATGGTGGCTTCCGCCATCCACTTCAACTCACAGCGCCGCGCCAAGCCGTATCTCCGGGTCAGCTGTGCTTCGCTGCCCGAATCGCTCATCGAATCCGAACTCTTCGGATTCGAGAAGGGGGCGTTCACCGGCGCCAGCGAAAGGAGAATCGGGCGATTCGAAGCGGCGAGCGGAGGCACCCTCTTTCTCGATGAAATCGGTGAGCTCCCACTGTCGTTTCAGGTCAAGCTCCTTCGAGTCCTGCAAGAGCGCCAGATCGAGCGTCTCGGCTCGAATCGTCCCGTCGATGTCGACGTCCGGATCGTCTCGGCGTCGGTGCGGACGCTCGAGGAAGAGATCCGCCAGGGACGATTCCGCGAGGATCTCTTCTTTCGAGTCAATACAGTCGCCATCGACCTCCCACCGCTCCGCGAGCGTCGTGAAGACATTCCCTTGCTGGCGCATGCATTCCTGCAGGAGTTCGCATCCGACCGCCGGCGCGAGATCGAGGGTTTTACCGACGACGCAATCGACCTCCTCGAGATGCACCCTTGGCCGGGGAATGTCCGAGAGCTGCGCAATGTAATCGAGCGGGCGGTCCTCTTCTGCCGGGGGCCGGTGGTGACGGTCGACGAGCTGCCGCCGAATATCCGAGGCGGCTCACCAGAGGCGATCAGTAGCGATCCGGCTCAGGTCATTTCCATGCAGAAATCGGTGGAGAGAGCCGAGATCGAGGCGATCCAGAGGGCTCTCGCTGCCACCCAGGGTCGACGGGCCGATGCGGCCGAGCTTCTGGGAATCAGCCGCAAAACACTCTGGGAAAAAATCAAGCACCTCGAAATAGCGGTGGATTAGTTTTGAGTGTTGAGTTATGAGTTTTGAGTTTTCCCCGGACCGCACGCCATACGACCAATAACGGGGAGGGCGCGTGGCAACTCAAAACTCAAAACTGAAAACTCAAAACTCGGCATGGAAGGTTTTCAAGGCTTCGGTGATTCTGGTCTCGGCGCTTGGCGCGTTGGTGCCCGTTGCGTATGCCGAAGACCCTGCCGAGGACACAGAAAACCCCCTGCGCGTTTTCTACGACCAGGGTTTTCGCCTTGGGTCGGCCGGTGACGCCTTTTCGCTCCGCATCAACGGGCTGCTCCAGGTCCGCTACACCTACGTCGATTACGATCCGGCGATTCGGAACAACCAGGAGGACTACTCCAACTTCTTCGTTCGCCGCGCTCGGCTCTACTTCTCAGGCCACGCCGGCAGCTCACGCTTCACCTACTTCATCCACGCCCAGCTCGAGCCGAACCAGGGGCTCAACGCGAGCGACCTGTGGATCGAGTACTCCTTCTCGGACATGCTGCGGCTGGGGGCGGGACGGAAAAAGATCAGCTACGGGCTCGAGTTCATGAACTCGGGCTCCGCTCTGGGAATGGTGGAACGGTCTCTGATGTACGGCGAGACCGACATCGACGTCGGCCCCGCCACCGAGCCCGGTCCCCGTTACCCGGGCGGCGGCAACCACCGTTTCGGCCTTAGCTGGTACGCGGACACCGGTTTCGCCACCGGCGGCATGACGCTTTACCGGTCGCAGGGAGTGCAGCTCAGGGGGCAGAATGGTTCCGACACGGCCTCCACCCTCGAGTACCAGGTGGGTCTGTGGCAGGGTCGCAGCACTACCAGCCTCTCCAACGGCGGCGACAACCATCTGGTGGCGGCGCGGGTCGGGTATCACCCCCGGGGTTTTGTCGACTGGCGGGTGGTGGGTGATCCCGACCACACGGAGCGCCTGAAACTCGCCCTGCTGGGTTCGATCTACACGAATTCCAGCCAACGTCCCTACGCTTTTGACGAAGGTGGCTACAACCTCGCCCTCATGACCCGCTATCACGGTTGGTCGGTGGCGATCGAGTGGGGAACCGAGTCCTATGACTACGATGCCTTCGACGACGATTTCGACCGTCAGGGTTGGCGCGCGGCGGTGGGATGGTATGTCGTGCCACGAAGGTTCGAGGTGCGCGCCCGCCATGCCGAGATCACCCGTATGAAAGGCCCCACCTATCAAAAGGCCGTCGATTCAGGTCTCGGCATTCCCGAGGTGTGGAATGGGGAGGCGTGGACGCCCGCTCTCGAGGCGAAGATCTCCGAATCCTCCGTGGCCGTGACCTACCGGCTGCCGGGATGGCGAAACAAGGTCGCGCTCGATATCTCGCGTCTCGAGCGCCAGTTCGCCGCCGACCCCGATGCCGTCATCGACGGTGTTGCGAAGCCGATCGCAAAAGCGCCCGATCAGGTGGACTGGAGGGTGAGGGCAATGGTGCAGCTCGTCTTTTGAATTCTCAATTCTCAATTCTCAGTTTTGAATTCCCGCTCTT
>CAYPBC010000428.1:0-2688 GCA_964408845.1 uncultured Thermoanaerobaculia bacterium | reverse complement strand
ATGACGGCAAGATCGTCGAGACCTGGGTGATCTGGGACAATCTCACCGGGCTCACGCAGCTCGGGTTCTACCCGCCAAAAACGGTCGAGGTTGTCGAGTAACGACCCTCAGCATCCTGCGGGCCTGTGGGCCCCGCTCATTGGAGGGTACTCGCAGGGCGTGGTCATCCTCGCCCTCGCCACGAGACCCGGTGAGAAATGCGGGTTCAACACACTCACACTACTCGAGAGACTCCGTTTGGGAAGCCGCTAGACAGTGGTACGCCCACAAGGATTCGTCACCCACGATCGTCGGTACACAGACCGCAACTTGTCGGCAAAGATCCACTTCTGGCGATTTCAACGCCCGGTTGACGATCAGCACCGCTCCTTGACCACGGTCGCGAGCCAGGGTGGTGAGTGCAAGGTCTCGGTCGGTCAGACTGTTCTGGCGGAGCCGGTCGAGGTCCCAGATCACGTACGAGCCATCGCCGTTCTTTGCCGGGTAGTAGAGCCTACCGTTGGGTAAGAACGCCGCCACGCCCGAGGCCGCGAAATCACAGCCTCCAACCAGCGGAAGCCCGTCCATGCCCTGTTCACGAATCTGTTCCGACACACTCTTGGCGGCGGAAAAGGGTTCCCGCCAGTCCCACCAGCCGGCGATCACGGCGCCTATCAGGCCCGCCACGATCGTCGGCATGAGGAGAACCGTCGCGCGCTTCCTCGTGAGCGCTCCGGTGTCGATCGCCCACCACAAGGTTGTCACCCAGAACACCCAAAGGAATCCGTGGTGGCGCAAGGCGCCCGGGAGCTTGACATAGCTGAACAGGATCAACGCCGAGGCGCCGCCGAACCAGGAGAGCATGAGCAAGGGGTGGCGCCGCAGGAGCCAGCTTGTGCCGAGCACCACACCTGCAACGACAATCGTCGCGATCACGATCAGGATGAACCCCTCCGGGCCGGCAGGCAGAGGCCATGGGAGGAAGGCAAAACCGTTCCAGAAGTGGATAATAGCGGGGGGAATGGGCAGGAGAGCCCCAGCAAAACCGCGAACCACGTAGGCGGCCAGGAAGCCGTTCCACTGGAGGTTCCATCCCCGCGCGTGCTCATAGTTCGCGGCGGGCAGCTCCTGCGCCATGGCCAGGGCCGCAGCGGCAACCACGATGAGGATCGCGATCAGCCGATGTCTGAGGTCGCGCCTCGAAAACAACATCATGGCAAGGGCGGGGAAAAGGAGGGTACCCATGGGCGATGCGTTGACGGCGATGGAGGCGCCCAGGGCGGCCCAGATGGCGGATCTCCGGCGTCCCGCGAGGGTGCAGAAGAGCCACAGACCAAGCATTGTCAGAACGTAGTTACGACTGATGACGCCATACTCGTAGAGAGGAAGGTAACCAAATACCATTGCGGCTCGCCACGGTAGATAAAACGGCGCCCGGACCACGAAAATCGTTGTCGTGAGCACGGCGATCACCCAGTGAAGGATCTGCATTGAAACCGGATGGTGAAACAGGTGGGCCAAGGGCATCAACAGGACATGCCACAGGAGGGGGTGTCCCTCCCAACGGCTGTTTCTCCAGAGATCGGTCAAGGACCCGCTGTCTCGCGCAAGCATCCATGCCTGAAGCTCGTCACGCCACATTTCGTGACGGACCATCAGCAGGCCAAGCGTGACCGCAAAGACAACGATGATCGCGAGTTTCCACGCCCAGTCGTACTCCCGAGCACCAGTCGACCGCACAGACAAGGAGTCCTCTGTTCGCGTCAAGGGTAACGATCTGCCAGCCAAACCACCTCCCTTCGCCAGGACAACACATGGCACGAACTCGTCCAACGGAGGTCCAAATCCATCGCCAGCTTTCCGGCGTGGCCCGAAACCGAGGGCAGTTCCAAGAGTTTGACGAGCCGTTCAGCGCTCACGTGGACCTCTCTTGATGCCCGAAAGGCTTCATTTCAATCCAGGCTAACACGGTACTCGGGAACCTCTTCGGACCCCTGTGGAGACTCGTACGAGTTGTGCCACCTCCTGGATCGGCGGGAGCTGGGGGCCGCCAAGTCTTGTCCCGACACGGCCCTTTCGAACACCACCCCCAACGGGCACAGACTATGGCGGGCGCCCTGATTCTGTTCGGCTTCGTCGATTTCGTCGCGGCCATGCATACCCTCTTGGCAATTCGATCAGACACGGCGGCGCGTCCATAGGGCTGAGTGCGGCCATCAACCCTGGCCAATCTCGTTTCTATGATCCACATTGAAGGTGGGCTCGAGAAAGAGGAGGATTCGTCATGGATGATCGTTCGCTCCTCGGCGACGTGCCGCTCGGCAGGCTCAGCGGATACTGTGTGCTGGTGGTCGATGACGACGAGGAGATTCGCACCTTCCTCGCCACCCTGATGTCAGACGAGGGCGCCGCAGTTCTCGAGGCCGCCGACGGTGACGAGGCCCTCGCAACGGCCATTCGCGCCAGACCCGACCTCATCACCCTCGACCTCTCGATGCCGGGTAGGGACGGAATCGAGACCTTCTGCGATCTGCGCGAGAATCCCACCACCGAGCAGATCCCGGTCTGCATCATCACCGGCTATCCCGAGTATCGGAAGCTGATCTATGACCGTCCAGTGGCGGCGCCCGAGGGCTTCATCTACAAGCCGTGCGATCCCGAGCACGTGGTTCGGACCATCCACCGCATCCTCGGTCTCGGCAAACGGAA
>CAYPBC010000427.1:0-2709 GCA_964408845.1 uncultured Thermoanaerobaculia bacterium | reverse complement strand
CGCCTTTCCGAGGGGTAGGAGTGAGTATTTCATTCATGGCTGATTGTGGTTCGTCGACGGTGCTGGTAGCGCGAAGCGTGGCGAGTACGGCCGGGTACCGCGTACCGGGAGGGCACCCTTGTGGTGCACGCGTCCCGCCTGCATGTGCAGCCGGGACGGCTGCACCACAAGGTAGCCCGGCGATGTTGTGGTGCACGCGTCCCGCGTGCATGGGGCGTGCGGCATTCCTAATTCCTAATTCCTAATTCCTAATCTGCCCTACCAGCCACCCCTCCATCTTGTCGAAGACCTGTTGCTGTTCCGGCTCGTTGAACATCTCGTGGTAGAGGCCGTCCCACTCGACGTAGTCGACGAGTTCGGCGGGGGCGGCGGCGACCCATGCGCGAGTCGCCGCGGGGTCGGCGATGTGGTCGTCGCCCGACTGCATCACCAGCGCCGGCAGCGCGAGATCCGGCGCCCGCGACAGTGTGTCGGCCTGAGCCCGCATGACCTCGGTGAACCACCGCGCAGACACGGTGTCGCTGACCAACGGATCGGCCACATACGCCTCGGCCACCTGTGGGTCGTGGCTGAGGAATTTCGGCTCCGCGACCTTGGAGAACATGAGCTTGGGTCTGAAGGTCGAGATGATATTGGCCACCATGTGCAGCGGCGCCGACGGGGCGGCGTCCGGATGCAGGCCGAGGAAGGGTGAGGACACGATGATGCCGGCGATACCGTCGGGTTGGGCGAGAACGTGGCGGAGGACCAGCAGCCCGCCCTGCGAGTGGCCCACCAGAAAGAGCGGTAACGAGGCCTGCTCCGCATGGACCAGGCGGTAGGCGGCGGCGATGTCGAGCAGGAACTCGTCGAAGCGATCCACATGGACCCGCAGCCCGGGGCTCTTCCCGTGACACCGGTAATCGAGAGCCCAGCAGTCAAATCCCTCTTCCGCGAAATAGCGCATGACATGGCCGTAACGGCCCGAGTGTTCGGCCAGACCGTGCACGAAGAGAAGCTCCGCCCGCGGTGCATCGTCCGGTGCGTACCGTTGCCAGTAGAGCCGGGTTCCGTCGGCGGCTTCGGTCCAACCCTCTTCGTGTCGCATCATCCAGGATCCCTGCGGTCGTCACGCACACGCTCGACCGCCCGCCGCCAGCCGTCATACCGGCGTTTCCGCTCAGCGGCCTCCATTGTCGGCACGAAGCGACGGTCCTCCCGCCAAATACCCTCGATCTCTTCGGGGTTAGACCACATGTCCACGCCGAGACCGGCGAGATAGGCGGCGCCGGCGGCGGTGGCTTCCAGTAGCTGTGGCCGGATGACCGGTAGATCGAGGATGTCGGATTGGAACTGCATGAGGGCGTTGTTGGCGGCCGCGCCACCGTCGGCTCGGAGCTCGCTCATCGGCTCGCCGCCGTCGCAGACCATGGCGTCGACCACGTCCCGGGTCTGGTAGGCGATGCTGTCGAGAGTGGCGCGGATGATCTGATCGCGACCGCTGCCGCGGGTCAGCCCGACGATGGCGCCACGCGCGTGCATGTCCCAGTAGGGTGCGCCGAGACCTGCGAAGGCGGGCACCACGTAGACCCCTTGGGTGTCCTCGACCCGGGCGGCCACCTCTTCCGTTTCCACCGCGCTGCCGATGAGACCCATCTCGTCGCGCAGCCATTGGATCGCGGCGCCGGTGGTGAAGACCGATCCCTCGAGGGCATAGGCCGGGCGGCCGTGGGCGTCGCAGCAGACCGTCGTCAGAAGTCCACAGTCGCTTCGGTGAAGCTCGGCACCCGTATTGAGCATCGCGAAGCAGCCGGTGCCGTAGGTGTTCTTGACCATCCCCGGCCGCCAGCAGCCCTGGCCATAGAGCGCCGCCTGCTGGTCGCCGGCGATACCCGCGACCGGCACCCCTCCCGGGAGACGGCCGCAAGGAATGGTCGTACCAAAAACGCCGGAGCTCGGCAGGACCTTGGGCAGCATGGCTGCGGGGACGCCGAAGATCTTCAGCAGTTCGGGATCCCATCGCTGCGAGCGGATGTCGTAGAGCATGGTACGGGAGGCGTTGGTGGGCTCGGTGGCGTGAACCGCGCCCCCGGTGAGCTTGTAGAGTAGCCAGGTGTCGATGGTTCCGAAAACCAGCTCGCCGGCCTCGGCCCGAGGCCGTGCATCTGGATAGCGGTCGAGAATCCACCGCACCTTCGAAGCCGAGAAGTACGGGTCGATGACGAGGCCGGTGCGCTCTGAGATCATCGCCTCGAGCCCGTCCGCCCGCAGGGCCTCGCAGATGTCGGCCGTTTGCCGGCTCTGCCAGACGATTGCCCGGTGGAGGGGTTTGCCGGTCGTTCGGTCCCACACCAGCGTCGTCTCGCGCTGGTTCGCGATCCCGATTGCGCGGAGCTCATTCGGCGCCAGGGATGCTTCCTCTAACGCGGACTCCATCACATCGAGGCTCACGCGCCAGATCTCCTCCGGGTCGTGCTCCACCCAACCCGGCTCGGGGTAGTACTGGGTGAACTCCTCGGTGGCGCGGCCGAGCACCGCGCCATCGCTCGCGAGCACCAGCGCCGTGCTCCCGGTGGTTCCCTGGTCGATGGCGAGGACCGCGTCCGGCATGAATTTCTCCGGAGAACAGTGTACTGAACCCGGTGAATAGACTGGGTTGGGCTATGATCGCTGGCGATGAACTCGCTGCGGAGGAACGGATGAACGTCGTGGACATGCTGATCAAGGCGG
>CAYPBC010000426.1:0-2709 GCA_964408845.1 uncultured Thermoanaerobaculia bacterium | reverse complement strand
TGCTTCGGACATGTGGTCATGACATGCCACAGAAAATCTCCAATGCCGTCCAGCTCGGAACGGGTTGTGTGCTGGTCAATGGAAAGCAAAGCCCGTGCCAGAACAACGAAATCCATCTGATCATCAGCGAACTGTCTATGATTCAACAATTTCCATGGACTCAACGAGCGCCCGTCCGAGCGTCTCAAATGTCTCGTGAAACTCCCCGGCGTGGCGACGGAGTCGCCTGACCCGAGCTCTCCCCGACATCGCCCCCCTCGATTACCGACAGAGAACTCATTCACTGTCAGTCGTTTCCGTTTCCATGCCGGGCCACGGCGCGGTCCTTCTCACCGTCTCACGAGAGCTATCTGAGACATCGAGACAATGAGACAGTTCGTGACATTTCCGTGACCGCGGTCACTACATGCTCATGTGTTCATCTGTAATTATACGGTTGATGACGTGCAGCAGGAGGGACTCTCCATTCTGCACCTCATTCTCAATTTCTAGCGCTTCGATGCGCCACACACTGGAGGGCACCATGGAGGAACATCGGGAGCAAAGGAGTCGATGGCGTCGACGGGCTGTCGGAGTGGTTCTACTGTCGGCGATCGCCTTGGTCGCGAACGCCGACGAAGTAGTCAACACCAGACGATCGGGAGGGGCGCGCGTCGCCCCCACGGGCAACCCCATCACCCTCGTGGTCACCACGGACCGGCTGACCTATACGGCGGGTGAGACGATTCACATCACGGCAAACGCCGAGTACGGTGACGGCTCTCCGGTTCTACAGGTCAAAAAAACTCTGGTCAAGATCAAGGATGGCGCCGGTCGGCGGGTTGTCCGCGACGCGCTGAGCAACCAGGGATCCGGCATCTTCACCTACGGCCACACCACGGCGTCCGACGCCAATCCCGGTTCGTGGGAGATCGAGGTCGAGATCGAAGACACAGCACGAAATAAAGCGGAGCAGGAGATCTCTGTCGACGTGACGATTGGATCTCCACCCTGCCCTGATGCGGACGGCGACGGTCACACGGATGCGGCATGCGGCGGCGCTGACTGTGACGACTCCGACCCACTCATCCACCCCGGCGCCGCCGAGACCTGCGGCGACGGCATCGACCAGGACTGTTCCGGCGCTGACCTGCCATGCGGCGAACCCCACGCGGCCCTGACCTGGAGCGGTCCGGACACCTGCCTCCAGTGCCACTCGGCCGAGGCCCACGAGGTGCACGGCTCGGTGATGTACCAGTGGAAGGGAGAGACGCCGGAGATGGTGAACGGCGGGGCCCAGCAGGGTAAGAACGCGGGCGCCGTCAACAGCTACTGCATCAATACTCTCGGAAACTGGGACGCCTGCGGCAACTGCCACGTCGGCCTTGGCGCACAGCCCCAGGACGACGCGACGCCCGAGCAGCTCGCAAACATCGACTGCATGCTGTGCCACCAGCAGGCCTACCGCCGGAAGAAGGTCGACGGGGTGTTCTCCCCCGACACCGACGCGATGGCCATCTCGATGGATGAGGCGGCACAAAGTGTCCACCGTCCGGTTCGGTTGAATTGCCTCCAGTGCCATGCCAAGGCGGGCGGCGGAGACGCGGTCAAACGCGGCGACCTCACCCTCGCGCACGCGGACACGGCGGATTTCACGTTCGACGTCCACATGTCGACCACCGGCGCCGATTTGAAGTGCCAGAGCTGTCACACATTCACGGACCACAAAGTGGCGGGCAGGGGCTCCGACCTGCGTCCCACTGACTCCGATGTCACCGTCGAGTGCAGCAACTGCCATTCGGAAATGGCGGCCGGCGAACACGAGGGGAGCTTCCTCGATCGGCATACGGCGCGGGTGGCGTGCCAGACCTGCCATATCCCGACCTACGCCAAGGACGCCGCCGACAGTGCCGCGACCGAGGCCACCGAGGTCTATCGAACCTGGCTCAGCAGCCACAGCGACACCGCACCGTTCCACCCCGTCATGGACAAGCTCAACGACCTCCTTCCCGAGTACCGTTTCTGGAATCGGCTCAGCGACAACTACCTGCTCGGGGACGTGGCCTCAGTTGACCCGCAAACCGGCAGGTATCCGACCTCGCGTCCTCTCGGCGATGTCGACGATCCGGACAGCAAGCTCTACGCCTTCAAGTACAAGACGGCGCAGCAGCCGATGGCAAACTCCACCGGCCAGCTCATCGCGCTCGACACCAGCGTATTCTTTGCCACCGGCGATGCCGCGGCGGCCACCGAGCAGGGGCTCGCCAACATGGGGCTCGGCGCGGACGAGCCCTACTCCTGGGTCGAGACCGACACCTATCAGATGCTCAACCACGAGGTCAGTCCCTCCGGCCAAGCGCTCGAGTGCGGCGACTGCCACGGCAGCACCGCCAGGATGGACCTGCAGGGTGACCTCGGTTATGGGCTCAAGGCATCGCTCGGCGAGCTGTGCGTCCAATGCCACGGCTACAAGTCATCGAAGGGCTTCACCGAAAACCACGACAAGCATGTCAAGGACAAGAAGTTCGACTGCTCGTGGTGCCACCAGTTCAGCCGCCCGGAGCGTGGTCTGGAAATGCCGTAGACCGGCGCACCGTTGACGCAATACAGGGCCGGCCCGTTTTGGGCCGGCCCTTTTTTCTTCACGGGCGACTCAGGGTCAGCCGAACAGCGGGGAGAATCTGTGAATCAATGGTGGCGGGCCGTAAAGGACCCGCCTACAGGTCTCCC
>CAYPBC010000425.1:0-2710 GCA_964408845.1 uncultured Thermoanaerobaculia bacterium | reverse complement strand
GGGGGCTGAGGGCAGCGACTGGCACACGGACCTCTATCTGCACAACGCCTCGGCCGGCCACACGATGGTGGATCTCTACTTCAGCCCGGCGGGGGGAACCGTCGGCACGCCGGTGACCTTGACGATCGACGCAGACCGGACCGAGTTGCTGGAAGACGTGGTGAGCGCCACATTCGGAAAGTCGGGCAGCGGCGCGATCTTCTGGCGGGTGGTGGCCGGCGACGCGAGCCGATTGCTGGTGTCGGCCAACACCTTCAACCTTGTCGACGACGTCAGGCGCTACGGCGTGTATGTACCCGGTGTACCGTGGAGTCAAGCTTCAACAGCGGGCACGTCACTCTTCGTGCCGGCGCTGGCCGGCCGGTTCCGCACCAACCTCGGTTTCTCGACCGACGGCGACTGCAGCAGTGTCACGATCCGGGCCATCGATCGCTCCGGGGTGGTCCAGGAGGAACGCAGTATTGCGGTCGAGCCCTACAGCTGGCAACAACTGAACAAGCTTTTCCGACGGGAGTTCCCGGGGCTGGTGGCCGACCCCGACGCAGTGCCGGTCGCGGACAGCCTCCACCGGTTCGAGGTCGTGGGGGTCGACGGCAAGATCGTGACCTACAGCGCCATCATCGACAACCTCACCAACGACGGCAGCTACATGCTCGGCCAGTGGCCGGGATCGAAGGGCGAGCGGCCGTGGCTGCCCGGCGCAGCGGTCACGAGCGGCGTCAACGACAGCCAGTGGCGAAGCGACGTCATGGTCTTCAATCTCGCGGATTTGGCGGACACGGCTGACTTCACCTTCTTCCCGTCGAAGGCCGACAACAGTGGGAATCTGGACGGCATGTCGCTCGGTCTGGAATCGGGCGAAGGGGTGTTTCAGGGCAACATACTGAGCGATTTGTTCAGTCTCCGACCCCCGGCGGCCGGCAGCCTGGAATTGACCGCCGCGCAAAGCCTACTGTGGATGCGCACCTACTCCGAGGAGCCCGGAGAGGGAGGCCTCACGACCTATGGTCTGGCGATCCCGCCATTCGGCGACCAGGATCTCATCGTCGCCGGATCCGAGGGGAGGATCTCAGGGTTCAGCTCCAACGACCGTACCCGGAGCAACCTGATCCTGCAGAACACTCTTACGGATGGAACTGGCGTTCTGGTGCCGGTTGCGGTGCGGGTTGACGTCATCGACAGCCAGGGGACGGTGGTCCACCAGCAGGGTTACCAGCTTCGACCCGGCGAGTACCTCCAAAAGAATGGTTTCATCGACCGCTATGGGCTCGGCTGGATCGTCGCCGGCACGCTGAGAGTGGTGCTGACCGGCGTTGTGCCCGATGGTGCGACCGGGGGCGTGGCGGCGATGGTCTCGGAGGTCAACGGCGCCGCCCTCCCGGGAACCAATGACGGGCGACTCATTCCGGCTGCGATTCTGGTGCTCCCGTGAGGTTTCGCGTAGCCGGGGTGAGCCTAGTGCTCGCCGTGCTCGGATGGACGGCTGGTGCGTCAGCCCAAATCCTGATTGCGGTGGACGACGTCTTCGCGGTTCCCTACGCCGACCCACTCCTGGAGGAAATCCCCGGCGTGCTCGGCAACGACACCGTCGACGGCGAGCCTGCGGGAGATGTCGGCGCCACCGCCGAGCTCCTGACCGGCGTCAGCCACGGGTCCTTGTCCTGCGAGTCCATTCCGGCATTGTTTCTCTGCCCCGACGGTTCCTTTACCTACACCCCGGACGCGAGCTTTTTGGGCACCGACACCTTTACCTATAAGGCTGTGTTTGATGGCCAGACGAGCGCGGCGACTGTGACTCTGACGGCGTGCAGCGGTGGCCCCACGGTCTTTGTCTGTTGGCAGGAGGCGGCTTATCTCGCGAAGCTGGGGCAGCTGAGCTACCGCACATTCCAGGAGGGGTTTGAAAACGACGCCACCTGGGGAGGCGTCCGAGAGCCGGTGACGGCGCCGTTCGTCATCAGCCAGGGGATCAAATGGGAGACAAACCACCCGGCGCCTCCGGCGTCGAACGAGATCACGACCGGGGACGGGCCGACGCGGACGGGTCTGTGGGGGGTATACGACCCGGACCATGGCTACGCCACGGGCACTTCTGGCGAATGTAACGTCGACATCCCACCGGCGCATTGCCTCTACAGAGACGGCATGACCGGAGTTCGCGAGGCGGGGGCCGGCACATTGTATGGGGCGGGTGGGTACTTCACCGGGTCCGGGCAGCCGAACGTGGTCGCGATTCTAGGCGGGGGGACGCCGATAGGACTCGGCGGGTTATTCACCGGAGGCCACCAGTTCTTCGGGGTGATCCACACCGGCGGCTTCACCTCGTTTCGATTCGAGGATACCGATGGCAAGATCGGGCAGAAAAGGCACCTGTTCGGGGACGATTTCACCTTTGGCACGACCTCCGCCGACACCACGCCGCCACAGGTCTCGCTGGTCAACTCGGTATCGGACACCGGCGACGGAGTGCTGGCCGAGGGTGAGGTGACCGGGGTGGCGATCACCCAGTTGTTGGTGACGTTCGACGAGCTGGTGAGCGATGAGGGAGGCGAGACGGCGCCCCACAGCGTGACCAACCCTGCGAACTACCTCGTGTTTTCGGACGGCGGCGACGGCTTCGACACCGTGGACTGCGCGACGGGAGTCGATCTCGGTGACACCGCGGTGGCCGTCGACTGGGTCACCTACACATCCGGAAGTGAGCGGATGG
>CAYPBC010000424.1:0-2715 GCA_964408845.1 uncultured Thermoanaerobaculia bacterium | reverse complement strand
TCAGCTCCCCGCCACCCGCTCCCGCATGTCGTGGAGGAACTGCCGAAAATCGATGTAGTTGGGGAGGCTCGCACGAGGGACGAAGATGGTTGCGCTGGCTCGATCGAGTGCGTCCAGCTCGGCGAGGATCGTCGGCCGATCTCCGCCGGCCGCGTGTGATTTTTCCACCTCTTCCAACCGTTTGAAATAACCCGTGAGCTTGATCGAGATCCAGATTTTGAGGAACAGTGGAACGACCTTGACGAGCACCACCGCCAGCACCAGCAGCGGAAGCACCACGAACCCGAGGTGATTGAGCCACCGAGTCACCTTGTAGGGGAGAAATTTGGAGAGCCCCTTTTCGCCTTGCTCATAGTAGCGGCCTGCGGCGCGCTTCAACGGCAGCGAGACATTCTGGGCGCTCGGAAAACTCTGGTCTGCGGTGACGATCCTCTGTTGGTCGCGAACATCAGCTGCCGCCCGCAGCAGCAGCGGGACGGCGCCGGGATACAAGGTATCGAGGGTGACGAGATTGGTGGTGGCCGACAGGAGAACCAGATCCTCCGGTGGGATGTTGTCGGCGAGATCGAAGATTCCCTGTGGCGCCACGAGCTTGGTGATTCCCGGGTCCAGGGCCTGGTAGGCATCGGCCCGCTCGAACGAAAGGACACCGAGATCCTCGGCATCGAGCAGATCTCTGATGGTCGGCATGGCGGGCCCGCCGATTACGAAGGCGGCGTCGATCTGCCCATCGATGAGGGCCTGTGCGATGGTCCTGGGCGTCTGGCCTTCCGAGGGTTGAATCTCCACCTGATCACTGATGCCGTTGAGCTCGAAAAGCAATCTCGCGAGGTAGTGGACGACCGTACCTTTCGCCCCCGCTGCCACCCTGAGCCCGGCAAGATCGGGGATTTTTCGAATCTCGAGTTCGGATCGGTAGAAGAGCCACAGAGGCTCGTAGGCGACGCTGCCCAGGCTCACGAGGTGACTCGTGTCTACCGTGTCGCCGGCGACGTGTTCGATATTCGAGGGTGCAAAGGCCACCGTGTCATCGGCGCCGGCGGCCAGCCGCTTCACATTGTCGAACCCGCCATCAGTGACCTGAACCTCGGCCTTGAGACCGAAGTCCGTGAGGTAGACTGCATAACGCTTCCCCAGCTCGTGGTAGCCGCTCCCCTCGGGTCCCGTGAGAAGCGTGATCTTGTCCGGCGCCGCCGGCTTGAGGATCACCAGCGATACGAGAAGCACGATCGCGACAACAGCGATTGTTGCGGTCCTCGACCACCGCCAGAAGTGTTCTTCCTTGCTGATTGAGGTGATTTCTGGCATCGGAGGTTCCTTTCGAGGAGCTCCCACCCGGGTCTTTCAGGGTGGTCGCTTGGTTCCTTCGCCCAAGACAATATCAACGCCGGTTTGGCGTGTGGGAAATCCTGACTAGTGGATGGCGGGTTGTGTGCGGCGGAGCGTCTCCGACGGCAGCACGCCGAACTGGCGTCTGTAATCCGCCGCGAACTGACCCATGTGCCAGAAGCCCCATTCGGCGGCGGCCTCGGTGATCTTCGCCGCGGGTCCATTCCGGCACAGCTCTTTGCGGACGCAGTCGAGACGGGTCGCCTGAAGATACTGCTTGGGCGTCACGCCAAAAACCTCGCGAAAGGCGTAGTCGAGGGTTCTCCAGCTGACGCCGGCGGCCCGGCACACATCCTGGATAGCCGGCGCATCGGCAGCGTGGGCGTCGATATAGTCGCGGGCGGTTCGCGCCGCCCGGGCCTTGAACCCGTCGACGCGCAAGGAAATCTCCGGCGAATCGGCGCCGAGCAGACAGAGCAGCCGAACCGGTATCTCGTGCTCGAGCTCGCGACGAATCCACCTCCTGTCGATGTCTCCTGCGCTTTTCGTGACGGCGCGCTCGAGGTGGCGCAGGCGGCGCCGGAGATCTTCTGCTGCGGCCGGGTCGATTTGGAAGGCGATACCCCCCTCGCGGTACCGGCCGAGGTTCAGAGGAAGCTCGAGATCGGCAGCGATCCGTTCCAGGTGTTCCTCAGAATACGAAAGTTGGCTACCGCGAAATCCGGGCTTGGACACCGATTCGTTGTCGCCTCCCGGACTGAAAAGGAGGAGGTTCTCGGTAGAAACCATTTGACGGCACCAACCGATCTCCCCGACAGCTTTGCCGATCAACCCGAAAGTCAGCATGCCCGATGGCGAGCTGCCCCGCTGGGCGAAACGACGGCTGAAGGCAACGCGTGAGATCGCTGCGCCGGCGGTCGCCACTTGAAGGAATGTTGCCTCGAGCCGTCCACGGTCGAGCTGCCGCCAGTCGAGGTCCCACCCACCGGCAACCTCGGCAAGGTGTTCGAAGCTCGAGAACGCGAGACGCGCCATCTGGATGGGCGGCTCGTAAGTGGATGTTTCGACCGGCACACAAGCCTCCGTGCGAATTCCTGATGTTGAGAACCAAGATCATCGCAGATAATGCCGACAATGTAAATCCGGACATCAGGATCTGGAAGTCCGAAATGGAGGCTGGAGAATCAGATGACGGACAAGAACAGCGGTTTAACCAGACCAAGGCTGGGCCGCCCGCCCAAGCCGCGGGACGAGCTGCGGTCGGAACGGGTGGTGTCCTTCGTGACCAGGGGCGAGTTCGACACCCTGTGTGAGCTCGCCAACGATCGAGGCGAGTCGATCTCTGCTGTGGTTCACCTCCTTCTCAGCTCCGCCCTCGCGGAAGAA
>CAYPBC010000423.1:1504-2719 GCA_964408845.1 uncultured Thermoanaerobaculia bacterium | reverse complement strand
TACTTGACAGTACGTCGAGCACCCCGAAACGAGAAAACGTCGCAGATTGCGGCATATCGCCGGCCATAGTAGCGAGGTGGTGAGATATGCGGGCTAGTCGCCCTGATCGGATCACCGGTCAGTCCTCCTCGCCGGCAAGGACCACTCGATCACGTCCGGATCGCTTGGCGCCGTACAACGCGTCATCAGCCGCTGCGATGAGTTCCTGGCACGACATCGATGCTGGATACTCCGCCACCCCGCAGCTGATCGTAACCGAGAATAAGCCATGCCCGGTGTTGTGCTCGATGGCGGCGAAGTTCTGACGAATATCCTCCATTTTTTCAACCGCCGCCGCGCCATCGGCGTCCGGAAGCAACACCACGTACTCATCGCCGCCGAACCTCCCGAGCACATCGCTGATCCGAAGCCGCTGGCGCAGCAGGTAGGCGAGAGCCTTCAGGACGTGGTCCCCTACCAGGTGGCCGTGGGCGTCGTTGATTTGCTTGAATCCATCGATGTCCAACATCGCCACTGCAAGTCGTGATTTTTGCCGATCCGCCCGCCGGACGGCAGCCTCGATCTGCTCGATGATGCGGCCGTGCGTGTATAGACCGGTGAGGCCGTCACGTTCCATGAAGAGTCGCAAGGTTCGGCCGCGCTGCGCACGGGCCGCGATCGCCGGAACGAGTTGGTCCGGCGGCATTGGTTTGGTGAAGAAATCATCCCCCCCTTCCTTGAGCGCGGCAATCTGCTTCATGCGATCGGTTTCTCGCGACAGGAAAACGATCGGCACGCCGACAAACGCCTCCTCCTGGCGGATCACCATTGTCAGCTCGAGACCGCTGCAGCCCGGCATGTAGATATCCATCAGGATGACATCCGGGCGGAACTCGATGAGTTGGGAGGTCACGTCCAGGGGATCGGTCACGGTGACGGTCTTGAGACCGGCCGCCTCGAGATTTGCAGAGTGGAACGCGGCCGTGTCAGGTTCGTCGTCGACGATGAGAATCCTAAAGGGTTCCGGTTCCGAGCGAGTGAGGCGATCGAGGGTCGAGAGCACATCACCGTAGTTGACGGGCTTGACGAAGAAGCCGCTGCAGCCCGCTCGCACCGCGTCGAGCCGGGCCTCGATGTCAGAGCGATTGGAAACGAAGACCAGCGGCACATCGCCCAGGACCCCGCGAATCTTGCTCGCCGTCGCAACCCCTGAAAGCTCGCCGGACTGCGTGGACA
>CAYPBC010000423.1:0-1404 GCA_964408845.1 uncultured Thermoanaerobaculia bacterium | reverse complement strand
ATTTTGTTCCTCGGTCGGGGCCCTGGTCTCCTCGATGAGAGCAACGAGCAGATGCTCGAGGCGACGGGCGGTCTTCGCCGTCCCGTCAAACCCAAGGCTACCCGCAGTGCCGACCAGACCGTGGGCGGATCTGTGAAGCGCACGCGCGGCATCCTGGCTCCAGCCGCCACCATGCAGAGCTTGCCATTCGTCGATCATGGCCTGAAGTCGAGCCGGCACCTTCTCAGCAAAGTTCGCGCGCAATCGCTTCAGCTCCTTTTCGAGCTGTTCCTGTGAAACGGCCCGCTTATTGTCATCAGTCATCGGCCGAGCCCCAGATACCGCCAATGCGATCGGCAAGCGTCATCGGGTCGAACGGTTTGAGGATGACATCAGCCGCTCCGGAGTTCCGGAGATTCTTCAACTCGTTGCCACTCATCACTCCGGTGAGGAAAACAACCGGAGTTTCACCAAAACCGGGAATCTGCCGCACCCGGGCCAGCACCTCCGGGCCCGCCATGTCCGGCATCATGACATCTATTATGATCAGGTCGGGACTGAAATCCGGTAACCGCCGCAACAGCTCGGCGCCTGAGTTGCACACTGCAACCTCAAATCCCCCCACCGTTTCGAGCGCGATCCTCGAGACCTCGAGGACATCCGGCTCGTCGTCGGCAAGCAGTATTCGTTGCAGAGAAATGGCTCCCACGGCTTCATACCCCCTCGCAATTTTACATTGAAACGGATCCTACTGGCTCTGTGAATCGACCCGCGTCCACTCCTCCGTGCGGCCAATCATCGAAAAGCCGATGTACCCACGCACCTTGAGCACGCCATCGTCTGAAAGGCGAAGCTTGGCTTTGTACGTCTTGCCGTTGTTGGCGTCATAGATCGTTCCCTTGTGCCAGAGGCCGTTTCCTTTGTACCGGAAATCTCTCATCAACGCCATGCCCTTGATCGGCCGCGACTGCAGAGCCTCGTCGGGGTTCTCGGTGTCGATCTTGGCCTCCCCGGCTGGGCCGTGGGGATCACCCTCCAGATACAGCGGTTCCGAGAGCCAGACTATCTTCCCAAAGTAGCGATCTCCCTCCATGTAAATCTCGATATGCGCCTGGCCGCCGTCTCCCTCGGGATCCGTTGCCCACACGCCCAGGATCGCGTCTCCATCACCGCCGGCCGCCACCGTCACCGGCGACAACAGGAAAATCACCAGTATTGCAATGTGTTTCATTGGATTCCTCCATCCCTCAACAACCCGTCCGTCAAATCATAACCCGGACCGCCCGCCAGTTCTGAGTTCTGAGTTTTGAGTTGTCGCTGTCACGTCCCGGCGATGCGCTCCTGACTTCGAGGCGACCCGTTTCCCCGCACGCTTCCCGAGAGGTTACTCGCGGCCTGCGGCCGCGGTGAAGCACCGTCGCCAGC
>CAYPBC010000422.1:0-2723 GCA_964408845.1 uncultured Thermoanaerobaculia bacterium | reverse complement strand
CATGCTAGACTGCGTCTCAATTAGTTAACGGTTCGGACACAAGAGGGGAGGCGAACGATGAATGTGAAACGATTCGTGCTGGCGTGTGTCGGGGTGTACGTGGTCTACCAGGTATTGAGCTTCATCATCAACATGTTCATCCTCGGCGACACCTACCTGGCCCTGGCCAGCGTCTGGCGTCCCGAAGCCGAGATGATGTCGAAGATGTGGATCCTGTATTTGACCAGTGCGGTGTGGACCGTGCTCTTCTGCTACATCTTCACCCGTGGCTACGAGAACAAGGGGGTCATGGAGGGCGTGCGGTACGGGCTGATGATCGGTCTGTTCATTGGCATCCCCATCTCCTACGAGAGTTATGCGATCTACCCCATCACCATCGGTCTCGCCCACGCGTGGGCCATCACGTCGGTGGTCGTTGCGATCTCCTGCGGCGCAGTGCTGGCGGCGATCTACAAGCCTCTCGAAGCATGATCTCCTCGGATCCTTTCGGTGCGGGGCGGCTCGACACGCCCGTCGGGCCCATCGAAGTTTGGGTTAACGAGGACGGCGCCGTCATTCGGGTGTCGTTCGCCGAAGATGATGCCATGGCGGGAGAATCGAACAACGACGTCTGTGCCGCGGCCCTGCGTCAGCTCAATGAGTACTTCAACGATGAGCGCCACAGCTTCGATTTGGAGCTCGATCCCGAGGGGTCGGATTTCGAAAAACAGGTTTGGACCGAGCTCCAACAGATCCCGTTCGGCACCACCACCACCTATGGCGAGATTGCACGCAAGCTCGGCGACCCCGGTGCGAGCAGGGCGGTGGGACTGGCCAACGCTCGCAATCCCATTGCGATCATCATTCCCTGTCACCGCGTCATCGGCGCCGACGGCGAACTCACCGGGTATGCGGGAGGAATTCACCGCAAACGATGGTTGCTCGCTCATGAGGCGGGACAACAGGAATTGGAGTTCTGAGGAAAGGTGGCGCCTCGCGGAGGAATTCTCAATTCTCAGTTCTTAATTCTCAATTCATCGCAACCAACTCCGGTACTGGGAAAGGTGGGCGGCAATTGAGAATTGAGAATTGAGAATTTGAGCCAGCCGGCTTGCGATCAACCCTCAGGTTTGGCGTCCGTCATCATCTCCCGCATTTCCTCCTGAAAAGCGTCGATGATGGACTCGGGGTCGGGGACCAGCCCGCTATCGGTGACGACGCCGAGACGTACCTGGCCGGCGTAGCTGAGGATGCTGACGCCGAGACCGAGCCGCGCCGACTGCGGCACCCAGAACATCATGCTGCGCATGGCCTTGCCGGCGAGGTAGATCTCCTCGCGCGGGCCGGGCACGTTGGTCATGACTCCGGTCGCCTTGGAGCCGAAGATCTGGAGAGCGATCTTTTCGACGTCGGGGCCGGCCATGCCGACTGCGTTGAGGAGGGCGTAGATCACCATCGGTTCCGATGAGCCCTTGATGGCGTCCATGCGGCGCTTGAGCTCGCGCAGCCGTTCGCCGCGATCCTCGATGCCGACCGGGAGCGCCAGGAAGACCAGCCCGAAGCGATTCCCGAGCTTGACGATCTCGGCATCGGGACGGAGGTTGACCGGCACCACGGCCCGCAGATCGATGCCGTCCGCATCGGTATTTCGCCCAATCATGTAACGGCGGAGCGCGCCGGTGACCCCGGCGAGTAAAACGTCGTTGATGGTGGCGCCTTGAGCCTTGCTGTAGGCCTTGACCTCGTCGAGCGGCATGACCTCGGACCACGCACACACCTTGGCGGTGCACAGCTCGCCCTTGAACACCGAGGGGGGATCGACGGGCATGGTCGCCAGCCGAGCAAGGATGCCGGTCCCCTTGGCGCCCTCAACCAAAAGTTCGGCGGTTCGCGAGGGGTCGGAGAGGACCTCGAAGCTCTTGCTCACGGCCCGGCCGGTTGCCCTGCTCACCGAGTAGATGGCCCCGTTGACCACCTCTGGCAGCCAGAAGCCGCCGCCCAGCGGTTTGCGGCGCCGCCGCCTGCGGCGCGTCTTTGGGGACCCCGTCGGCGAATCATCAGTCAGGCCCAGCAGCACCCGGACCAGCGCGATGCCATCGGCGATGCAGTGGTGAATTCG
Source organism: uncultured Thermoanaerobaculia bacterium (assembly GCA_964408845.1). Lineage (GTDB taxonomy): Bacteria > Acidobacteriota > Thermoanaerobaculia > Thermoanaerobaculales > Sulfomarinibacteraceae > Sulfomarinibacter. Next base: position 625 of record CAYPBC010000422.1, on the reverse strand, counting down.
CACCACCACCGCGCTGCCGCCGCGGTAGTTCTCGATGTACTGGAACTGCCACAGGGGCTTCGAGAAGTCGAGCGGCGTGCTCATGATCGTGCTGACCATCTCCTGGAGCTCCTTCTGGCCCCCGGGGTCGGGCAGCGCCGTCCTCTGCAGGTGAAACTTGAGATTGAAGTACGGGTCGTCCACCCACCGTGGCCCGAAACCCGGAATCGCCGGTTCCACGACCTTCTGCCGAAAGCGGTCGAAGGACAGCAGCCGGTCCTCGATGAGCTCCTTGAGCTCCGAGAACTCGAGCTTCTCGTAGAAGGACATCACCCCGGTGATGAGCATCAAGTTGGTGGCGGACTCCATCCGCAGCCACGCCGCATCGACGTTCGACAGCGCCTTGCCCTCGATCAGAGCCATCTGGTGCTTCCTCCTCGCCGGTTCTCGTTGCACTGTAGCAGAGACGAACGAGGGAGTTCGGAAATCGGAATCGTGGGTATCCGATTGATTCAGGTTGGCCGAAAAACAGGGCGGTTTTGTTACCAAGGGGTGGTGGGCCCTAGAGGACCCGCCTAACCGTGTCCTGGCAGGCTTTGTAGGCGGGTCCTCTTTAGGGCCCGCCACCCCAATGGTTTGGAACCAG
>CAYPBC010000421.1:0-2729 GCA_964408845.1 uncultured Thermoanaerobaculia bacterium | reverse complement strand
GGCTGGTTCGCTTCGACATGTCGGAGTACATGGAGAAGCACACCGTGTCGAGGCTCATCGGCTCGCCGCCCGGATATGTCGGCTTCGAGGAGGGTGGCCAGCTATCCGAACAGGTCCGTCGCAATCCGTACTCGGTCGTGCTGCTCGATGAGGTCGAGAAGGCGCATCCGGATGTCTACAATCTCTTGCTGCAGGTGTTGGAGGATGGCCGTCTGACCGACAACTTCGGTAACGTGATCGACTTCACGAACACCCTGATCATCATGACGTCCAATCTCGGTGGTCGCGAATTGGTGGAAGGGGACGGGGTTGGTTTTGGCACTGAAGGCGGGGGTGTCGAGTCGTCCAAGGTGCGCGAGCTGGTTGATCGCGAGCTTCGCCGTCATTTCCCGCCGGAGTTTGTCAACCGGCTGGACGAGGTGATCGTTTTCGAATCACTCGACGAGCACAGCATGCTCGAGGTGGCGCGTCTGTTGCTCGGCGAAACGGCGGAAGTGCTTGCAAAGAAGAACGTCACCATCCAGTATTCGCCGGAGGTGGCGGGCTGGCTTCTCGACCAGTGCGGCGTGGACCCGCAGGCGGGCGCGCGTCCCCTGCGCCGACTGGTTAAACTTTGGGTCGAGGATGCGGTGGCCGATTACCTCATCCAAAATCGAAGCGACGACCATATTGCGCTTCGAATGTGGGTCGAGAAAGACAGACCGATTGTGGATGCCAAAGACAGAGACGTCGTAACCCAGGGGCAGGGCGCTTGACCGCTCTTCGTCTCGTACTTGCGACCTTGTTGGTGATGGTTGCAGCGGCAGTCACGGCTGCTGAGGACGACCCGATCATCCGTGACATCGTGGTCGAGGGTGGCGTCACGCTGACGGTCGACACGGTGTCGTACTACCTGGGGTTGGAGCCTGAAGACCCGCTGGACACCGAGTATGTCACCGAAGGTTATCGCCGCTTGTGGGACTCCGGGCTCTTCGAAGAGGTTCGTATCGAGATCGAGGATCACGGCGACGGAACGGTCACGCTCTACGTCGTGGTCAAGGAGAGGCCGTTCGTGACCACGGTCGATTTCGAGGGCAACAAGAAGGTCAAGACGTCGGACCTCAAGGACAAGCTCGATGAGCTCGGGATCGAAATCCCTCGCAACGTGCCCCTGAAGATGGCTCAGCTGCGACGGATCGAGGCGGCGGTCAAGGAGGTTTACGACGCTGAGGGATTCCGTTCGGCGGAGATCAGCTTCCATGTTGAGGATGTTTCGTCGAACAAGAGGAAAGTGGTGTACACCATCGATGAAGGCGGGAAGGTAAAGATCTCCTCGATCGATTTTGCCGGGAATGAGGTTTTTTCGGACTCGAAGCTGCGCGGCGTTTTCAAGGTGACCAAGCAAAAGAGCCTCCGGAACATGTTCGGCGAAAAGATCGTCTACACCAAGGAGGCATGGGCCGAGGATCGCGACAACCTCCGGACCTTTTACGGCGACCGCGGCTATATTGACGTCAAGATCGGCGAGCCGATGATCGATCTGGTCGCAAAGGACCCGGATGCGGAGACCCTCAAAAAGAAAAAATACACGATGCACATCACCGTCCCTATCGAGGAAGGCGAGCCATACACCCTCGGGTCGTTCACCGTGACGGGGGCAGAGGTTTTCAAAGAGGAGGGGTTGCGGAGGATTTTCGCAGTCAAGGAAGGAGAGACCTACAACCGAAAGATCGTCGACGAAGGAATGGAGAAAGTCCGAGACGGGTATCACAACGCTGGCTACGTCTATGCCTACACCAACGAAACCTGGTCGCGGCGTGAGGGCGAAGAGCGAATCGTCGACGTCACGGTCGATGTCTTCGAGGGTGATCGTTTCCGGCTCGGGCGACTGGAATTCGTCGGCAACACGACGACCCGTGACAAGGTTCTGAGGCGCGAGTTCCGGATCTCAGAGGGCCAGTACATGAACATGGCGATGTTCAAAGCGTCGGTCTTCAAGGTCAACGCGCTCGGATACTGGAAGCTCGAAGAGGAGCCTCTCGATTTCGATTTCGATGACGAGAACCAGCGGGTCAACGTTGGCGTCAAGGGTAACGAGGTCGGTCGCAACGATGTCCAGTTCGGCGCCGGCTACTCGGAGCTGGACGGCTTCTTTGTTCAGGGGCAGTTCAACACCCGTAACTTCCTCGGCCGCGGCAACACGCTCGGTGTCTCTCTTCAGGTCGGCCGGCGTTCCGATATGTACTCGCTGTCATACACCGAACCGTACTTCCTCGATCGCCGCATCCTTCTCGGCGGTTCGATTTTCCAGACCAGCATCGAGTCGAACCAATTGGGATTCTCGAGCTACGAACGTACGACCAAGGGCGTGACGATTTCGACCGGTCTCGGAGTCAGCCCCTTTGCCTCGGTGTCCGCGCTGCTCGCCTTCCAGGACGACTTCTCGAGGTTCGTTGTCACCAATTCCGGCATCGCAGGTGATCCGACGGCGGGGCATGACCGGCCGGTCGACATCCCGCCTGTCGACGGGGCGGTCTACGACCGCGCCTTCGAGACCTTCTCCGGAAAGACCCACTCCTTGACGCCCGGTTATAACCGTGACAGCCGCGACGACCCGTTCGACCCCAACCGGGGTTCGGCCTTCTTCGGTCGGTTGCGGATCGCCGGCGGGATTCTGGGAGGCGACTTCGATTATTTCCGGCCGGAGATCGGGATAACGCAGTTTATCCCGTGGGGCAAGCGCAGCACCT
>CAYPBC010000420.1:0-2750 GCA_964408845.1 uncultured Thermoanaerobaculia bacterium | reverse complement strand
CTCGCCCCTCACACTCCCCTGTAGAGCAGCGGACTGAAAATCCGCGTACACCGGTACGACCCCACACCAGAAACAGAACATTTCGGGGCGGTACCCTCGGACGGTACCGCCCCGAAATGTTGGTGCCCAGGCGCGGAGTTGAACCACGGACACGCGGATTTTCAGTCCGCTGCTCTACCGACTGAGCTACCTGGGCACACCAGGTTCGAGCGTTATAGCGCAGGGCTGAATGACTGTCAATGAGAGATCATGCCTGTCGGCGTGTTCTTCGTCACCTCATCCCGTCGGCAAACAATGTGCAGCATCGGTTAGATCGCGTACAATACCCGCCGTGGAAATCGTACAATTCTTCCTGCAGACGGGTTGGGTGGCCAAGGTCGTCCTCGTCATCCTGATCATCTTTTCGCTCGCCTCGTGGTCGGTGATTCTCGGCAAATGGCGCGAGCTCGGCGCAGCTCGGCGGGCTACGGATCGCTTTCTCAAGGTCTTCCGCGAGGTTTCGCGCCTCAACGAGGCCGCAGCGACGGCATCCAAGTACCGGGCGTCGCCTTTAGCGGCCATGTTCCAGGCCGGCTATAGCGAGCTCGAGGCGCAGGTCAGGAGCGTTCGCCGCGATGCCGACCCGGACGCCACGCTCCACCTCAAGAGCATGGTCAGCATCGAGCGAGCGCTCGACCGGGCCATGGGCGCCGAGCTCGAACGGCTGCAGCGCGCTCTTCCGATGCTCGCAACCACCGCCAGCGTGGCACCGTTCATTGGTCTCTTCGGAACCGTCTGGGGCATCATGAACACCTTCCACGCGATCGGCGTCACGGGCTCCACATCGATCGTCACCGTGGCGCCCGGAATTGCCGAGGCGCTCGTCAACACCGCCGCCGGGCTGCTCGCAGCCATCCCAGCAGTCGTCGCCTACAACCATCTCCTGGCAAAGGTCCGCATCATGCGCCGGCGGATGGGAGACTTCGAGCTGGAGTTTTTAAACCTTGTGGAGAGGAACTTCACATAGAAAAATGATTGGATTCAGTGCACTGTCGTCTTGTTCTTCTTTTGGCCTCAGGATTTCGGACCAACGCGCTTCAGAGATTGGAAAACTATGCACCGAAATCCTGAGGCCAAAAAAAGAAAATGAGGATTGGCAAAGCTGATGGCGGACAAGGTTCAAGACGAACTGGGCGACCTCGCGGAGATCAACGTCACACCGCTCGTGGACGTGATGCTGGTGCTCCTGATCATCTTTATCATCACCTCACCGATGCTGGTGCAAGGTCTCAAGGTCAACCTGCCGAAGCAGGACGCGGCGGCGTTGACCACGAAGTCGGAAGAACCGATCATCCTCACCCTGACCTCGGATCAGATCATCCTGCTCGGCGACGAGCCCGTCCACATCAAGCTGCTGCCTGATCAGCTCGGGGCTGCCCTCGGAGGCAGCCCTCGTCCGGTCTACCTCAAGGCCGACGAGAGCCTGCCCTACGGCTTCGTCATCCGCGTCCTGGCAGTCCTCGATCGGGTCGGGGTCGAGCAGGTCGGAATGGTCACCCACCCCGAGGATCGATAGGTGGATCCGGTTTCCAAAATCTTGATGGACAGGGAGCGCGTGCGGCCCCGGCTCCTGCCGTGGGTGATCCTCGCCGTTGTCATGCACGCCGGGGCGGCAGCCGCAACCTATGTGGTGGGCCGGCGGGCAGCGTCACGACCGATACAGCTGCCGGTGGTGGCGGTGAAGCTGGTGCACCCCCAAGCCCCCGCCCAACGCCCCCCATCGCGCCGGGCGCCGAGTCGGTCGACACCGGTTCCGCAGCCTTCCAAGGCGCCGGCAACCGCGGTCCCGCGACCGACGGCCGTTCCCACCATTCCGCCGGCGGAACCCGACAAGGTGGCGGCGAGCGCCGAAGCCATGCGCTCGGAAGATTCCGTGGCGACACCCGCCCCGACTCCACCTGCGCCCGAACCGGACGGCGGAGGTGGGCGCGGACTTTCGGTCGGGTCGAATGGAGGAGGAAGTACTACCGGAATTCCGGCCGACTTCCACTTCACCTACTACATCGAACGCATGCTCGCGCTCATCGAAAGCCGCTGGTACAAACCGGTGGTCCCCCAGGGAACCCGCGCCCGGGTGGGTTTCGTCATACTGAAAAGCGGTCGTGTCGAGGGGATCCGGCTCGAGGAGAGTTCGGGAATGCCGAGCTTCGACCGCGCCGCGCTGCGCGCCCTCTACGCGGCCAACCCGCTGCCGCCGTTACCGCCGGCTTACGGCAAACCGAGCCTCACAGTACACTTGAGCTTTGCGGAGTAGAATATGACCCGTTTTCGGAATCTGTTGATCGCCAACGTCCTGTGCTTGAGCCTGTGCCCCCTCATTCTGCATGCCCAGGACGATCTATACCTCGAGATCACTCAGCCCGGTCTACGCCGGGTGGCGGTGGCGGCGCCCCCGCTGATGGTCCTGCCCGGCACACCAGTCGAGGCCGCCCGTGATTTTCAGCAAACTCTCGACAATGACCTTGGCGCGGCTGCTCCGATCGCAGTCGTTGACCCGCGCCTCTATACCCTCGTCGAGGACGACCCGCGTCCGGAAGTCCTCCACCAGCGGTGGCGCGCGATTGGCGCCCAGTTTCTGCTCAGCGGCACGGTCGTACGCGCAGGCGGGCAGATAGTTGTCGAGGCGCGCCTTGTCGACCTGGTATCGGGGGAGTACGCCTTTGCCAAGCGCTACCGCGCAGGCATCGGGGCCTCTCCAGTGGTGGCGCACA
>CAYPBC010000419.1:0-2761 GCA_964408845.1 uncultured Thermoanaerobaculia bacterium | reverse complement strand
CGATCGAGACGTTCCCGGGGTCCGAGGGTTGCGAGCAGCCGGCGGTCGAGCGCGCGATCGTGCGCAGCCAAGCGCTGTGGGCCGATCACAGCCAACCGGCGCGCAGCGGCGAGGCGGAGTTCCAAGTCGGTGGCTGCGAGCAGGATTTCGTCGGCTTGCGGCTGCAGCTCGGCCGGGAGGAGTGTTCGTTGGCCAAGGAAGGTGTCGAGGTTGCGACTCTCGGCAAGCTTTCGCATCAACTCCAGGCGAGCCGTACCGGCCAGCTCAGCGGGAGGGTTGTCGGCCAGGTATCGGCGCCACGCCTCCGGCGGCGCATCGGCGCGTTCGAGGCAATCCTCCCACACGGCCACACGGGCCTGTTCCAACACGGCACCTGGGCCGGCCTCGGCAAAGAGGATGGCGGCGCCCGCGGGATCGGCTTCTGCGAGAGCGAAGGCCCGGTCCAGCATCTTCTCGCGTGCGGACGAGGGGCCGGTGGGAGGTGGTGCCGCGCAGCCAACGGCCAGGAGGACGGCCGCCGACAATCGGATGATTAGCCTTCGTCTCACATGCCGAGAGCGTCGGCATCACCGTCAGCCAGGATGCGCACGAGCTCATCGCGAAAGTAATCGCGCCCGTCACGAACCTCTGCTGGAATACGCTTTTCGAACATCTCCCGGCTGCGTTCGATATCGTCTTTCAAACGCTCTCCGAGATCTTTTTCGGCTCGGCCGCGCCCAACCTGGTCTTCGTTATAGAGCTTGATCTCCGAGACCAGGAGCCGTGCAAATCGCCGCGCTTCCTCCTGACGAGCGTCCTCCTCGGATGACCGTTCGACGGACGCGCCGGCGGCGGCAACCACCGGTTCCCGGGTGATACTCGGTGGTTCGACGGGTTGCACCGGTGGAGGGGCAGTCATTCCCGCGTCGGTGCCTGGATCAGGTTGCTCAACCGCTACCACCCGTTCCGGTGACGGCGGTGGAACGACGTCGGGCTCCGGCGGAATCTCGGGCATCCCGAGCTGTTCTCCGACCTCGATCCTGACTGTAGCCGAAGGGTCGAAACCGGCATCAGCCTCCACATCGCCAACCGGCGGTGATTCGGACTCGACGTCGTACTCGATCTCGATCGGCCCTTCGGGTTCCTCGGGCGGACCTGACTCCTCCTCCACAGTCGGTTCAAAGGTGATCTCGTCCACAGGCGCCGCATCGAAAGTCGGCGCATCGCTGGGCGGTTGGACGGGTTCGGGCGGCGGTTCGATGACCTCAGGCTCGGGCGGTGGTTCGATAGCTTCGGGCTTGGGCGGCGGCTCGAAAACCTCGGCCACTTCACTGTCCGTCAAAATCGAAACCGAAGATGCCACCTCGGCCAGTGTGGGCGTCGGAACGGTGGATCGATGGTGCAACGTATCAATGAGCCAACAGGCGACCGCATTCAGCGCCTGCGCGGCTTCCACGTTCCAGGGGTCATCACCATCATGGTCGATATAGACGATGCCCATGAGCTTGCCCCGCAAACTGATCGGGAGCAGGACGGCCTCGTCCGGAATGGTCTGGCCGGCCAGCCATTGGGAGATCAGAGGGTCGGATGCGGGCCGTATGTTGAGCGGCTTGGCGGTCTCGGTGAGATGCTGGAAGTCCGGGGAAGCAGCCACCCCGCCGTGCCAGCTCCGCAGCTTTTCACCGTTCGAAAAACCGATCCCGCTCCACGCCGAAATGACGCCGTCCCGAATGACGAGGACCACTGCACGACCGACATGCTCGGTAAGAATCGGCAGCAGGGCGCGAAGCAGCTCGGACTGGCTGCGGGCGGAGTCGAGGGTGCGAAGGTTGTCGAGTGAGATTCCTGCCGCCGGCGCTTCCTTGCTGCGCATCTCGGCGATGAGCGCTTCGACCTCACCGAGCGGAAAAACCTCCTCGGCATCCTCTGGAAGTGCGTCCTGGACAGTAGATTCGGCTGCCTTGATCAACTGCTTGAGGCTCTCGACTGCGACCTCGAGGCGGCTCGCTGCCGTCTCGATGCCACGATCCCGTGCGTTCTTCAGTTGCTCGAGAATGGCATCGTACCTGTCCATGGTGCCTCCAACTGTGCCCTCCCAAGATTATCGCCAGCCCGACCACCTTTCGTCAAGCGATTGATTTTATTCGCGATCCGCCGCGTGGCCCGATGGGACCTAAAAGTACGTGACCGCCTGGCGAGTAATTCGAGATAACTCTTGAGAATGAATCCAAGTAGCGCTTGGGCGCCATGTTCAACGTTGTCACGGTCGGAGGATTCTGCTAGCGTGCGCGACGAAGGGAGGAGCCATGAGAAGGAGCCGATTCCTACCGTGCGTCATCGCGGTGCTGGTTGTTTTCGGATTGTTTTCCGGGTGCTCGCGGGGGCCGAGTGAGGAGGAGCTCGCGCGGCAGGAGATGGAAGGGCAGCTGGCCACCCTGCAGCAGCAGTTCCAGGATCTCCAACAGGTGCGGGCCGACCTTGCCACGGCCGAAGTCTCGCTGGCCGAGATTGAGGCGACGAAGGAGCGCGACCGCAGTGAAGAACAAGTGGCCGAGCTGGAAGAGCTGCCGGCTCAAATCGGAATGTTGAAAGCCACCAAGGATGAGAAGTACGAAGCGGTCCAGGCGACCCTCGCCGACTTCCTCAACGTGGCGCTCAATGACTTTCCGGAACACCCGGGAACGGTGCAGGGCCTCGGCATCTACGCCGACGAGGCGATCCTCATCGCCAGAGACACGATCATCCAAGCGGGCGACTACAAGAAGGCCATCGGCCAGCTGGA
>CAYPBC010000418.1:0-2778 GCA_964408845.1 uncultured Thermoanaerobaculia bacterium | reverse complement strand
CGAGAATGACCCCCTCGACCGTGCCGTGACGGGTCATGGTCGGCGACATGGAAAGACTCGAGTCAGCCGAGTCGGCCTCCCATGCCTTGGCGAGCCCGAAGTCGAGCACCTTGACCGTGCCATCAGGCCGGAGCTTGATGTTCGCGGGTTTGAGATCGCGGTGGACGATGCCCTGCTCGTGCGCGGCTTCCAGCGCCTCGGCGATCTGGAGCGCAATCGGGACCGCCTCCTCCACCGGAATCGGCCCGCGCTTGATCCGCTCCGACAGGTCCTCGCCCTCCACTAACTCCATCGCGAGGAAGGTGGTCGTGTCCGCATTCGCGGGCAGTTTTGAGTTTTGAGTTTTGAGTTTTGAGTTCGAGCCCGTGCCCGTCTCCGTCTCCGTGCCCGACGGGATCGCCGTCTCCAACCCATACAGGGTCGCAATGTTCGGATGATTCAAGCTCGCCAGCACCTTCGCCTCACGCTCGAAGCGCGCCATCCTCTCGGGATCCTGCGCGAACTCCTCCGGCAGCACCTTGAGCGCCACCTCACGCCCTAGCTTTGTGTCTTCGGCCCGCCACACCTCACCCATCCCGCCGGCGCCGAGGGCTGCGGTGACTCTGTAGTGGGCAAGCGTGGAACCGATCACGAGCCACCCCGCAACGCGGGCCAGTTGACGATGACCGACAGATTCGGGGAATCGTGCTCCGTCATCGTCTCTAGGGCAAGGATGCGCTCGCCGTCGGGCGACATCGACCAGAAGTGGCTCCCGGCAGGCTGCAACCTCGTGTTGAAGAGCCCCGTGGCCTCGCCAATGAGGAGGCCACCGCCGCGGCCTTCCACTGCCACCGCGGTCAGAGTGCCATCGATCGCGTGATAGATGATCTCCGTTCCATCTTCCCGCCAGCGTGGTGAATGCCCGCCATCGGTTGATATCTGCCACTTTCTCCCCGGATCCGGGAATGAGGTTACGTAGATCTCGGGCTTCCCAGATTCACTGGACATGTAGGCCAACCATCGTCCGTCCGGCGAGAACATGGCGAAAGCCTCATCGAACTCAGTTTCGATGAACGGATAGGCCTCCCCCTCGCCCGATAACGGCAGAATCCAGATATCCCAGCTCGAGTCGCCGCCCTTGTGGAAGGTCAGGTATTCACCGTCCGGCGAAACCGAGCTGGGGGCCATCTCGGTGGTGGACTCGAAGATGTTCTCTCCCTCACCCGATCCACCGATTTCCTTTGTCACGATGGAATACACGCCGTTTTTCTCCGCGGAAAAAAACAGCGCATCCCCTTTGGGAGAGGGGGTCACGCCCGACTCGTATCCCGGATCGAAGGTGAATCTGGTGAAAAGATCGCGACGCAGGTCGATGACCCAGAGATCCCCGACCCCCCCTTCCTCCAGGGCTATCGCCGCCAGCTCGCCACCGGGGAGGATGTGCACCTCGTCGTATGAACCCGGTTCGCCCACGATGCCGAGCTCGTTGCCTTCACGATCCCGCCACACCAATCGAAAGCTGCCGTCTTGCCCCTCTCCCGCCTGGAAGGCGAGAACACCATTCTGTGAAGCCGAAAAGACACCAACCACCGTACCTGGCGCAAGCAGGGTCACGACCTCTGCCACCGGAAACGAGTCACCGGCGAACTCCAGTTTATTGGGATCAAACGGCCGCGCAAGGAGCGTCCGGTCGCGTACGAAGAAGATGTGCCCGGAGGCATACTCCACCGCCGCCGGGGCTCGGAAGAGCACCCGTCCTGCCGTCCCATCCAGTGATCCGATCACAACCGAATGTCCTTCCGCGGATCCCGAGGCGGAGCGCGCCACATAGAGAAAGTGCTGCCCGTCAGGTAGAAACCTCGGGTGACGGTGCGAGTTATCCTTGCGATCAGCATCGAACTCGGTCACGGGGACGGACTCTCCGCCCATCTGAGGTACCCGGTGCAGCGACGAATTGTAGGACGGAGAAAAAACAATCACGCCCTCCTCGCTCCAAGTTCCACCCTTGCCGTCGGGCGCGTCACAGAGAGCCAGTGGGGGTCCCCCAACCGCCTCGACGACCCGGAGTTTGTTCCCGGAGAAAAACCCTATGCGACGGGAATCCGGTGACCAGAAGGGGTACTGGGCATTCTCGGTCCCGGACAACGGCCGCCCGGCAGCCTCATCCAGGGCTCGCACCCACAGCTGAACCACACCATCCGAGGAGCGTCCGGAGTAGGCGAGCATGCGACCGTCCGGCGATACGGCCACAGGGCCCGGGTTGTCCGGTGCGAGGTGAAACCAGCCGTTCTGGGGTGGCGGCGTTTCGAACCGAATCACCCGTTGTTCTGGGTCTTTTTGACCGATCAACAACAGTCCGAGAGACAATGCGGCGATGGTGGCCGCCAGCGCTGCCGACCATGGAAGCGCCCTTTTCCACCTCGGCTGCAGGTCAGCCTCCGGAGCTGCAGCAATCGTCTGCCGGTCAAAGGTCTCGGGATCGGCCCGGTACTCCTCCAGGAGGATCCGCGCGTCACCGATGGCCTGCAGGCGCTGCTTCGGCTTTTTCCTCAGGCAGCGTTCGATAAGCTCGCGAAGACGGGCCGGGGTCTCTCCGGGCAGCGCGTCGAGATCCACCTCATCCTTGAGCACCGACGCCAGCACGTGCGAGACCGTCTCGCCCTCGAAGAGCTTGTGACCGGTCAGCATCTCCCACAACACGACCCCGAAGGCCCAGATATCGGCCCGTCGATCGGCTGCCACTCCCGCCGCCTGCTCGGGCGACATATAGGCTGCGGTGCCGAGAATCACGCCTGCCGC
>CAYPBC010000417.1:0-2779 GCA_964408845.1 uncultured Thermoanaerobaculia bacterium | reverse complement strand
GATCAGAGATGGTCTGTTGCGCCGGGGCGCTGCCGATGACCCAGGCCATCTGGTCGCAATCGAGAGCGCCACCGTCGACGAAGAGCGCGCTCAGCTCGGCGACCGGCCAACCCTCATTCGCTCGGAGCTTCTCCACCACCGAAAGGATTCGATTGCCGAGTTCGATCTCGGGCGGAACGCCGGGTGGGAGCTCCGCCGCAAGCCGGTTACCCTCGCCGATCAGCCGCGCGACGAAGTCCGCCGCCTCGCCGGCCGGTAGAAAGACGAGGGCGTCGAGATCGTCGGACGAGGCCTGGTGTTCAGGATCGAAACCCGCCAGGAGTCGCCCAACCGCTGCGCGAGCCTCGGCCTCTTGCTCGGGCGTGGCGGAGATCTCCATGACGATCGGTTCGACTTGTGAACCTGGTTCAGGTTCCTCGACCGGGTTGCCTTCGGCGTCGGCGACGCCGGTGACCGCCCACACGATGTAACGGCCGAGATCATTGATCTGCCCCCGGGACAAGGCGTCGAGCAGGTGCTCGCGCATTGGCGGCGGCACCGGCCGCACCGCGGCGATTCTGTCGTACGGAGTCCACGGGTCGCCAAGAAACATGGTGAACCCGAGATCCTCATCGGCCTCGAGGATGGAGTCGAGATGGTGGAAATCGCCGAGCCGCGCGAGAGCCAAAGCACGCCAGAGTGCCGCGTTTGGATCGCCGTCTGGCGCGACCGGAGCCATCTCGCCCGCCTCGACGTTTGCGTGCTCCAACGGCATGGCGGCGAGGGCTTCGAAGACATCGTCACGGCCCTGGCTCGCCTGCTCGAGCAAACGTCCCGCCTGCGACGGATCACCCACCTCGGCCAGCCTATCGTTGAGAACGTCGCCATCGGGATCGTCCGCGTCGGATGCGATTCTCCGAAGGTACTTCCGAAAGGTGAGCAGCGGCACACGGACCGCGATCTCGAGCGCGCGACGCCGATCATCCGAGTCGACGGCGGAGTCGCTCAGCACCCGGTTGACCGAGTCGGCGACCGCGAACCACGCCTCCTCCTCGAGAGGCAGCCGCGTGGCGATGTCGACGGCGTCCAGGCGCACCTCGATGTCCTGGTCGCTGTCGGCCTTCTCCAGCAGGGGCTCGATGAACCCTGTGGTGAGAATCTCGTTCATGTTGCCCTCCTCACCGACCGTTGGCCGTGCCGCCGGCGGCACGATCGGTCAACCATTCACTCATCCGCGCCGCCCTCGTTCCACGGTTCGACGTCGTAACTCTTCGGTAGCCGGGGTGGGTTGTAGGGCGTGTCGGTCTCCTTGGTTTTTTCAATGCGTACGACAACCGAACCGTGAAGGGCCGACCCTTCTGAAATAAAGCGGCGGCGGCCGAGCGGAATTCTCCAGCTCGTCTTGAAGTTCTTCCGAGGGTTCTTGAACCGCTTGGGGAGAATCTCGGCGATCCACCACGGCCCCTTCAGAGATTTCTGAAGTGGGGCGGCGGCGTCTGGGCTGGCGTGGAACTCTTCGTCATCGGACGGCGTGGTGGGCTTCAAAGGCACGACCAGCTGTCGTCGGCCAGTGTCGACCACGAGGCCGGCTCGGACCGCCTCGTCGATCATCCATTCCAGGGAAATCTGGGAAGGGCCGCTCGCGGTTTCCTCGTAGCCGCCGCCGACGTTGCAGTGGGCCCCCGCAAACCAGACCTGCTTGACGTCCTGACCGTGGCCCGGCTTGCCCCAGAGGTTCTGCCGGTAGAAGCAACGGCGTTCGTCGATGGCAATGGCGTGGCGAACAGTCCGGACGATGGGGTTCGTCATGGTGAACTGGAGGGTCAACGGATCGTACACCCATCCCACCGAGGACACGGTGTCCCAGACCCCCAGAAAGTGCACGTCGCAGCGCCTCGAAAAGGTGCGTTTGAACCCCGCATAGATCCGCGGCGTCCGCACGTACTTGAAAAGTTTGAGGGCATATGGCAGGAGGTTGTGGTTCCCGGGTTCCAGCAATCCGCACTTGTGGATCATGGCGGCGACCGCTCTGGCAGTGTAGGCGCCGCGGCTGAAGCCGAAGAGGTAGACCCGGTCGCCGGGTTCGTAGGTCTCCATGAGAAAGCGATAGGCGTCGCCGATGTTTTTTGTGATGCCGTATCCGAATGCCAGACCGAAGACCCGAGTCACCGCCTTCGTGGTCTTTGTCAATGCCGCCGGAGCGCTGAAGGTGCCCACCCCCGGGTCATAAAAAGTCACCTGGTCGGGGTCGCCCTTGGGAAGCACGGAGAAGAGCTTGAGAACGTTGGTCTTGCAGTCCCCGTACTCGTTGCTCGTCCCATCGCAGCAAACCACGATGTTCTTCGCCATGGCGCCCTCCTTCCATCTACGGCGGTCACATCGCCCGCTTCGCGGTGCGTTGAGTTGATCCTGGACCTGTGTCTCAAAACAGTCTACCTGTACCGGCGACCCGGGAACAGCCCTCTATCGGTAATCGGTGTCAGTCTGGGTGTCGGGTAGATCCGGACGTGCACGTTTCGCAGTGTTGCATTGTATGGCGCCTCGACGCCCTCGATCGAAACATCGCACTCCAGGATCGCCACAATCCATCAATGCGAACCGAGGCATCCCAGAAAGATCTCGACCTATGCTAGTGCGCGAACCCGAAGAGGACACTCTGGATCTGTTGAGTGACGATGGCACCCTGCCGCAGATTGAGGTAAATGCCCCGTGGCTCCGGGTTCTTCGCACGGTGCGCGCGGGCCTCTTCTTCTGACCAGAAGAAGACACTCTTCATTCAGAAGTCATCGACGATGCACGG
>CAYPBC010000416.1:0-2781 GCA_964408845.1 uncultured Thermoanaerobaculia bacterium | reverse complement strand
GCGGCCGCAAGGCCGCGAGTAACGTCATGTCGGCGTGCCTGGCATCCTCTCGGGAAGCGCGTGCGGAAACAGGGCGCGCGGCGGCTTGCCTGACTTCAGCCTGGCGTTCCTCGCCCAGAAAGCTCCTCCTCGAGGCGGCTCTCGAAGAGCTCTCCCAACGCGCTCAGTGTCTTGAGATCCGTCGGCTCGTTCGGGAGGAGGGGGATCTCGACCACCGGGTGGGAGTCGCCGACGAGGTCTCGCAGCTCGGCCACGCCCTCGTGGTCGCGCCGGCCGAGCCAGGACAGCAGGCGGTGGCCCTCGGTCTCGGTGGCGGGATGAACCGTTTTGAGGAGCGGATGGACACGGTTGACGACGATCGGTCCGAGATGGTAACCCGCCTCGGTCAGCCGGCGAGCGAAGAAAAGGGTGTCAGCCACCCGTCCGCTGCCCGGTCCGCTCACCAGGACAAAGAGGGTCTGCGGTGATTTCAGAAGGTCTTGTACCTGAAGCGCGCGTTCGCGGAAGCCGTCAAACAGAGGGGCAAACGCCTGGAAGAACTCGGCCATGTCCCTCAGCAGCTCGAGGCCGACCATCCGGTCGAGAAAATTCTCGACGTTGCGGCCGAGGATCCCGAGACGCGAGGTTGCCTTGAGCTTTCCCTGATCGTCGAACCACGGTTTGAGAGCGATGCGCAGGGCGCCGCTGTCGAGGAAACTGACGATGCGCTCCGGGGCGCCGAGAAAATCGATGGCCTGGCGGGTGGGCGGCGTGTCAAGCACCACCCGATCGTGGAGGCCTTCATCGGCCACCTCGAAGAGACGTTCCGATGCCATATACTCGAGCGCGCCTGCCAGGTTGCCCGACAGCCGGTCGTAGAAACGGTTGGTGAGGATCCGCCGTCCCGCCGCCTCGTCCGGGGCGTAGCGGTCAATCAGCCGGTCAAAGGTCGTTCGGGCGTCGAGCAGGCTCGCCCACAGCTGCCCCTCGGCGCCACTTGTTACAGGGGTCTCCTCGTCGATGGCCTCGTCGCCGACTCCGAGGGTGTCCTTGAGGCGCAGGGACGGGTCGAAGGTCATGACCAGGGTGTCGTCTCCTGAGTGAGCCGAGGCCAAGCCGATGGCTGCGGCGAGGGTGGTCTTGCCGACCCCTCCGCCGCCGACCACGATCACCAGAGGGTAGCGTTGCGAGTCCATCAGGGTTCCCGCAGCGCTTCAGCAAGCTGCTTGCCGACCACACCCACCAGGGTCGGCCCGGCGTCGATGGGCCTCAGGGCCACCTCGGCCAGGGGTCCGTCCCAGATCGAGGTGAGACGCGCGAGCTCCTCCTCGTTCACCGCCCGTCTCCTGGCCCAAAGACGGGTCGCCTCGTCGTCACTCCGGCGGGGGTTCGGCGCCGGTGGGTAGAGGGCGTTGACCACCACCAGCTCGGGGCGGCGGTCGAGACGTTGCTCCATGGCCTCGAGGAGCTCGATCGTTTCCTGTACCGGCATCTCTTCGGCGGTGGTCACCACCACGATGCCGAATCTTTCCGGGTCCTCGAGGAAGGTCGTGATCTCCTCCGCCAGGTTGCCGATTGGCCCGCTCGAGATGACCTCGGCCACCAGGCGAGGAGCCGCCATCCAGGCGATCCCGTGGCCGGACGCGGGGGCGTCGAGGATGACCACATCCGGCTTGCGGAGCTTCTTCGGCCCGTGCCCTTCGACCATCCGCAGCGCCCGGCCGAAGACTGCGGTCTCTTTGAGGCCGGGGCAGCCCTCGGTGAAGTGGCGATGGACGGGGCTCGACAGGATCTTGCGCACGAGCGCGCCCACCTTCAGCTTTTCGCTCACAAGGTCGTCGAGGAGTTTTCTGGGTTCGAGGTGTTGGAGCCAGAGGTTGGAGGCGGCCTCGACGATCTCGCCGCCCGACGGCGGCGTGTCGAGGAGCTGGTGGAGGTTCTCGCGCGGGTCGACCTCGAGCAGGAGCACCTTGCGGCCGCGATTGGCGAGGAGCGCGCCGAGGGCGGCTGAAACCGTGCTCTTGCCGACGCCGCCCTTGCCCGTCACCACCAGGAGCTCGAGCTGGTCGAGCCGTTTCAGCACATCCACGGTGACATCCAACGCGTGGGCTCGCCCTGACACTGAGGGTACAGGGTGAGGCGGAGGAGCAAACCGAGGGACCGATCGGGCATCTCGCCTGAGCTTAACACGGGGGAGTGGCCGGGGTCACACCGACGAAAAGGAGGGGGTGAACCGACGCGCCTGACCGACGTATGAGAAGATGAGACATGCGGAGATTCTGTTTCAGTTTGCTGATTGCGTTTTGTCTGGCGGGCGTCGGGGTTGCCACGGCGGACGCGCAGTCACCCGTGGCCTTGGCCTCCGGCGACGAACCGCAGCGAATTCTGGTCGCCGCATCGCCGGTGATCACCGATCCAAAGCTCGCTGATTACTCGATCGATCTCAGACCCCTGCTGGAAAAGAAGAGCATAGGGGAGGGGGAGACCTTCATCACCAGGACCCCCGAGGGGCTGCGGGTCTTTGCAGTCGCCGAAGATGGGGAGCTCACGGGTCTCGTGGTGCGGGACACATATGGCGACGAGCTCGATCAGCTCGAAGTCTGGGGCCAGGACCGCGACCGCCGGCCGGAGGGAGGAGCGAGCGCCTCGACTGCAAAGAAGGAAGAGCTCCACTGCTGGCGTTGCTTCTCGAACTTCGGCGAGACGCACTGCTTCGAGATCGTGTGCCTGACCGAAGGACGCGGTAAAACGTTGGAACGTTGAACGTTAAACGTTAGAACGGCACAACCTCCGTCAAGATTC
>CAYPBC010000415.1:0-2782 GCA_964408845.1 uncultured Thermoanaerobaculia bacterium | reverse complement strand
GTCCCGGTGGACCACACCCTGTTGATGGGCGGCGTCGAGGGCGAGGCAGACTTGCTCGATGATCTCCGCCACCTCCTCGGCCGGCAGTGCCCCGCGTTCTTTGAGGAGTCCCAGGAGGTCCTTTCCCTCGATGAACTCCATCGAAATAAACCGGGTGTCATCGGCCTGGCCGATGTCGAAGATCCGGACCACGTTCCGATGGGTCACCTCCCGGGCGAGAATGATCTCCTGCTTGAAACGCTGCAGGACATTCGGGTCGTCGGCCAGGTGGGGCCGGATGACCTTGAGGGCGATCACGCGGTCGAGCTCCAGATCGGTCGCTCTGTACACCGCTCCCATACCGCCGAAACCGATCAACGCTTCGATCCGATAGCGATCGCCGAGAACAGTGCCCGGATCCAGGGTGCCGGGGGATGCCATCGACTCGAACACCGAGGCCTCTGGTGGGGCCTCCGGCGATCTATCCTCGGTCGAGGCCTCGGGCGGGGAATCGATGGTATCCGAATCGACCAGCGTGCCGGCCATCCACTGCCCCTCGGCGACCGGCCGGCCGCATCCCGAGCACGAGCCGGCCCCCGGCGGATTTTCCGCGCGGCAAAACGGGCACTCCAGGATCTCGCCGTTCACGGGTGGTTCTTCATCCATACGCGCGGCGTAAGTCTAACATTATGTTGGAATCACGTCGTACCAACCATGCAGCCGCGCAAGAAGGAGGACCGCGAGGGTCTTGCTGTCCCGGATGCGGCCGTCACGGCATGCCTCGAGCGCCTCGTTCACGTGCATCGTCACATTTTCGATCGCCTCGTCGGGGTCGGGCACGACATCCGGGGCAGGCGCCAGACCGGTGGCCACAAAGGCGTGCAGGATCTCGTCGGAAAACCCCGGGGTGGTGAAGAACGAGCCCAGCTCGTGGATCTCATTCGCGCGCCACCCCGTCTCCTCCGCAAGCTCGCGCATGGCACACTCGCCCGGTTTCTCCCCGGGATCGAGCTTGCCCGCCGGCAGCTCGAGCAGAATTTCGTCCGGTGGATAGCGGTACTGCCGGACCAGCTCGATCCGGCCGTTCTCGTGCAGCGGCAGCACCACCACGGCGCCCTTGTGCCGGACCACCTCGCGTTCCGCTTCGGCGCCGCTCGGCAGCCGTACCCGGTCCACCTCGAAATCGAGGATGCGCCCCTTGTAGATACGCTCTCCGCCGGTTTTTTCTTCTCGCAGCCTGTCATCTCGGTCCATGTTAACTCCTCCGGAAGGGGGCATCACATCGCGACGAGTGCTTCAAGATGATACGCCCTGTGAAGGCCATCCCTCCATGTTTTCGAGGTCGACCCTGGCATCAATCCTGCATAGATACCCGGCGAGGAGCAGATACCATGAGCCAGACAGCAACCTGCCAGCTCGTCTTTTCGCCCACCATGAACGATCTCTCCGACGCCGTCACCGATCGGATGGTGGAAGGGTGGTGGCCCCTCGGTCGCCCGTTCGCCCAGGGCGAGAAATACATCCAGGCAATGGTCCTCGATCCCAGATTCGACGAGCTCGATCCGAACACTCTCGAAAACTGATCACCGATAGCGCTCGAGCAACCCCGTCCGCTCGTTGAACTCGGTGATGCGCTCGTCCCACTCCTCCCAGGCGTGGAAGTGGGTGGTCCAGTAGTCCTCGTCGTACCACTGGGCGTCAAGCTCCTCGACCGTCTTCCCCTGCTGCTCCACCCAGGTGAAGTACTTGAGGTTGTGAAGCCGTTTGCGGTCCCAGTAGCCGAGCTCGAGCATGTGGTCAATGCCGGCGCCGAGGAGATACCGTTCATAGTCGACCGCCGCCGCCGTTGCCGAGTAGGGGCCGTGAAGCTCGCGCTCCTCGGTGAGTCGCGAGCCGTAGAGCTCCATAGAATCGGTGGCGACCGTTAAGAGCATGTCCTTCGGCCCCAACTCGAAGAAGCGCGCGGTCTTGATCGCGGTCAGCAGATTGGCGATCGACGAGATGCCGAGGAGGTCGAGCCGGTCAACGAGATCGGGATCGACACCGCTCCCCTTCAGGTGGACCCGGCCATCGGGCTCGTTGAATAGACGCATCAGGCGCATGCAGGCCTCGTCGTCGATCCCTACCGCCACGTCGGTGTTTTTGATGTTGTGGATCCACGGCACGTGCTTGTCGCCGATGCCCTCGATGCGGTGCGAGCCATAGCCACCGTGGAGCAGGGTCGGGCACTGGAGGGCCTCGGCCGCCACCACCTTGATCCGCGGGAAGACCTCGCGCAGGTATTCCGCGCAGCCGAGCGTGCCGGCCGACCCCTGGGTCAGACAGACCCCTGCAAAGCGCGAGTCCGCTTCCCGCTCGGAATCGAAAACTTCCTCCATCGCTCGCCCGGTGCAGACGTAGTGCCAGATGGCGTTGCCGAACTCGGCGAACTGGTTGAGGACCACGATCTCATCGGGGTGCTCGGCCGCCAACTCCTTGGTCTTGTCGTAGATCTCCTTGACGTTGGACTCCGAACCCGGCGTCGCGTAGATCTCCGAGCCCACCTCCTCGAGCCACTCGAAGCGCTCCCGCGACATTCCCTCGGGCAGGACCGCGATCGACGTGCAGGCCAGCAGGTGGGCGTCGTAGGCGCCGCCGCGGCAGTAGTTGCCGGTCGAGGGCCAGAGCGCCTTCTGGGTGGTCGGGTCGAAGGTGCCGTGCACGAGCCTCTCGACCAGCGGGCCAAAGGTCGCCCCCACCTTGTGCGCCCCGGTCGGGAAGAACTTGCCGACCAGCATCAGGATCCGCGCATCGACACCGGTCA
>CAYPBC010000414.1:0-2797 GCA_964408845.1 uncultured Thermoanaerobaculia bacterium | reverse complement strand
CCAGTCGGTCACCGGGCCGAAGATCTTGGCGCAGAAAAGGCCGTCTCTTTCGGGCTTGAAGGTTCGATAGTTGATGGTTTCCGGCTTGATCACCTCGCCGTGCGACCAGGATCTGATCTTCTCGGGGCTGGCCAGCCCCAATCTGATGGCGTTGAAATCGTTGAGGGGCTTCGGCTTCTCGAAGAAGCTGCGAACTTCGCTCAGGCTTGATCGCTCCATATAATCCATCCCCCTCACTCGTCATCCTGCTGCAGCAGCTCAACATCGAGCCCGAGCGCTTGCAGCTCTCGTACCAACACGTTGAATGACTCCGGCAATCCCGGCTCCTCGGGCACCTGGCCCTTGACGATCGCCTCGTAGACCTTGGCACGCCCCTCAACATCGTCCGACTTGACTGTCAGGAGCTCCTGGAGAGTGTGCGAAGCACCAAACGCCTCGAGCGCCCAGACCTCCATCTCACCCAGACGCTGGCCGCCGAACTGGGCCTTTCCACCGAGCGGCTGCTGGGTGATGAGCGAGTAGGGCCCAATGGATCGCGCGTGGATCTTGTCGTCCACCAAATGACTCAACTTGAGCATATAGATGTAACCGACCGTCACCCTCTGCTCGAAGGGCTCTCCAGTGATACCGTCATACAGCAGGCTCTTTCCGTCCTCGGGGAGGCCCGCCTTTTCCAGCATCTCGCGAATCTCATCCTCGTTGGCGCCCTCGAAGACCGGTGTTGCAAAGCTCATATCAAGCTCGTGACCGGCCCAGCCAAGATGGGTCTCGAGGATCTGCCCGACGTTCATCCGCGACGGCACGCCGAGCGGATTGAGAATGATCTCCACAGGTGTCCCGTCCGGCAGAAACGGCATGTCCTCCTCGGCCAGGGCCTGGGAGATGACGCCCTTATTGCCGTGGCGCCCGGCCATCTTGTCACCGACCTGAAGCTTGCGCTTCATCGCGATAAAGACCTTGACCTGTTTGATCACGCCGGGAGGCAGATCGTCCCCCAGGCGCAGGAGCTCGATCTTCGCCTGGTTGACCTGGTCGAGGACTTCGACCTGGGATTCCGCCTGGCGGATGATCAGACGCACCTTGTCGAGCAGAGCCGCCTTCTTGAGCGGCAACGATTTGACCTGCCCGACCTTGAGCCGGCCGAGCCCCTCCGCGGTCAGCTTTTTGCCCTTTTTGACGAGCACCTCGACGCCCTTGCGGATCGCAACATCCTCGGTCACGATCGCGCCAGTGAGCAGCTTTTCAATCTTCGAGTCACGAACCTCGAGAATGATTCGCTTCTCGTCCTCCGAGTTCGTGCGGATGCGCTCGATCTCCTCGTTCTCGATGGTGAGCTGGCGAGAGTCCTTGTCGACGCCCTTGCGGGCGAAAATCTGGACGCCCACGACAACCCCCTCGATTCCCGGCGGGCAGCGAAGCGACGCGTCACGGACATCGCCGGCCTTCTCGCCAAAAATCGCGCGCAACAGCTTTTCCTCAGGTGTGAGCTGTGTCTCACCCTTTGGCGTCACCTTGCCGACCAGAATTGATCCCTGCCGAATCTGAGCACCGACGTGGATCATGCCGGCATCGTCGAGATGGGCGAGGGCCGACTCGGCAACGTTCGGTATGTCGCGTGTGATCTCCTCGGGGCCAAGCTTGGTGTCGCGGGCCGAGGTTTCAAACTCCTCAATGTGGATCGACGTGTACTTGTCGTCCTTGATCAGCTGCTGAGAAATGACGATCGCGTCCTCGAAGTTGTAGCCACGCCACGGCATGAAAGCGACCAGCACGTTGTGTCCCAAAGCGAGCTCACCAAATTGGGTATTGGGACCGTCGGCCAGCACCTGGCCCTCGACCACCCGCTGGCCCTCCTCGATCAGGGGCTTTTGATTGATGGACGTGTTCTGGTTCGAGCGCCTGAACTTGGTCATCTGGTAGATGTCGGCCCCAAACTCACCATCGCCGTCGTCCTCGACGCGAACGATGATGCGCTCGCAGTCAACCTTGTCGACGACGCCGGCCCGCCGACAGACCACGACCGCGCCAGAGTCCTCGGCCACAACCGACTCCATACCGGTACCGACCACCGGCGCCTCGGGCCGCACCAGCGGAACCGCCTGCCGCTGCATGTTCGAACCCATCAGCGCCCGGTTGGCGTCGTCGTGCTCGAGGAATGGAATCAGCGCAGCCGCAATCGACACCACCTGCCGCGGCGAGACGTCGATGAAGTTCACCTGATCGCGGTCGATGACCAGAAACTCGCCGCCGGATCGTGCGATCACCTTGTCGTCAACCAGTTTCCCTTTGTCGTCGATCCGCGCATTGGCCTGGGCAATGTTGAGGTTTTCCTCCTCCCAGGCAGGTAGGTAGAACGCGTGGGGCTTGCCCCATGCCTCGACCTTCTTCGTCTTCGAACGCCGAACCGAGGCGTTGGCCTGTTCGAAATCCTCGCGCTGCAAGACCTGACCGAGCTCGAAGCCCGTGTCTCCGACCTGGGTGATCTGCACGTGCTCGAGAACGCGCGCGTCCTCCACCTTTTTGTATGGGGACTCGATGTAGCCCATCGGGTTGAGTCGGGCATAGCACGACAGCGAAGAGATCAGCCCGATATTCGGTCCTTCCGGGGTCTCGATGGGACAGATCCTCCCGTAGTGCGTGGAGTGCACGTCGCGGACCTCGAAGCCCGCCCGTTCTCGAGAAAGACCGCCGGGGCCGAGCGCCGACAGGCGCCGCTTGTGGGTGACCTCCGATAACGGGTTCGTCTGGTCCATGAACTGGGAGAGCTGCGACGAACCGAAGAACTCGTCCACCGAGG
>CAYPBC010000413.1:0-2803 GCA_964408845.1 uncultured Thermoanaerobaculia bacterium | reverse complement strand
CCAGGGGGTAGCCATCCTCGAGCACCAGCAGCTCGTCGACATGATCCACGAGCTCGCGCACCTTGCCCGACGGCAGCGGGTACTGTCGGATCGAGAGGATCGAGAGATCGTGGTCGGGCTCTAGGTTTTCGTACAGATAGTTGTGGGCGAGGCCGCACACAAGCACCCCGGTTTTCCCGGCGAGCCGGATCTCGTTGTGGGCGCTCTCCTCGGCGCGGCGGAGGAGCTCCGGCTGCTTGTCGGTGAGGTGCTTATACTGGACCCTCGCGTTGGATGGCAGCAGGGTCCACTTTTTGATCTCTTTCGAAGGGTCGAGCTCGTTCTGGGCCCTGGGGTCGCGGGTGGCGACGCCGGCCCGGCTATGGGCGATTCGGGTCACCAGACGGATCATCACCGGCAGTGACAACTCCTCCGACATCTCGAAGGCCTCGAACATCATGTCGTAGCACTCTTGCTGGTTTCGTGGCTCGAAGCATGGAATAAGCGCGAACTGGGCGAAGAAGCGGCTGTCCTGCTCGTTCTGCGATGAGTGCATGCCGGGGTCGTCAGCGACGGCGAGCACCAGGCCGCCGTTGGTACCGGTGATGGCCGAGTTCATGAAGGCGTCGGCTGCGACGTTGAGGCCGACGTGCTTCATGCACACCAGAGCCCGCTTGCCGGCCCAGCTCATTCCGAGCGCTTCCTCGTAGGCCACCTTCTCGTTGGTCGACCAAAAGGCGTGGATGTCTCCCGCGGCCTTTGTGACGCGCTCGACGTACTCGAAGATCTCGGTCGACGGTGTGCCCGGGTAGCCGTAGATGCCGCTCATCCCGGAGTGGATGGCGCCGAGACCGATCGCCTCGTCGCCAAGCAGGATTTCTCTCTTCATTCGTGCTCCCTTCGCAGGGCGGATGTCGATTCGCGAAGCGCCGCGGGACGCCTCCAGCGGATGTGAATTATCGCATGAATGCCGCAACACGGCAAACGATGGCGGCGGTCATTTTCTTCGCTCCATGGCTCGGAGCCCTGGAGCGAAGAAAATGAAAGGGGGAGAGCCAGATGGGCGGGAAATCCGAAATCCGAAATTCCCCGGGAGTGGGGTCGTCACGGAGTAGCTCGAAGGGCAAAGTCGGATGTCCGACATTCCTAATTCCTAATTCGTATAGAATCCCCCGCATGGCGAAACCGCGGATCCTCGTGACAAACGACGACGGCTTCACGTCGGAGGGCATTCAGGTGCTGGCCGACGCCCTCGAGGGGTTGGGTGAGATCTGGGTGGTGGCGCCCGACAGCGAGCAATCGGCGGTCTCGCACGCCCTCACCCTCGACCGTCCGTTGCGGATAAAGCGTCTCGGTGAGCGGCGAGTGGCCGTGGACGGCACGCCGACGGATTGCGTGGCCATCGCGATCTCCAATCTGATGGACGATCGCCTGCCGGATCTCGTGGTCTCGGGAATCAACTTCGGCTTCAACATGGGTGCCGACGTTCATTACTCGGGGACCGTGTCGGCGGCCTTCGAGGGGGTCATTCTCGGTGTGCCGGCGATGGCGGTGTCGCTTGGGGTGGGGGACGGTCTGAGCTTCCACCTTGCTGCCAAGTTCGCCTGCGAGGTGTCCGAGTGGATCCTCGAGCACGGTTTGCCGAGAAGCACCCTGCTCAACATCAATGTTCCGGTCGGCACGCCCCTCGGCGTGAAGCTCACCCGGCTCGGGGTTCGCCGCTACACCGAGGGCGTGGTCGAGGAGAGGGATCCCAGGGGACGGCGGATTTACTGGATCGGCGGCGGCCAACCAGTTTGGGAACCGATCCCCGACACCGATTTTCACGAGGCCAACTCGGGATATGTGTCGGTCACTCCGCTCCACCTCGACATGACGGACCGGCGGTCACTCGAAAAATTTCGTGAGAGGAGCCCGTCGTGGATCGACTCGTTGGACAGGCCGGAGCGTGACAGGTGACTCAAGACGGGTACGACTACCGCAGGGCGCAGATGGTGGAGTCGCTTCGTCGGGGCGGCATGAACGACGACAAGGTGCTGGAGGCGATGGCGGCGATTCCGCGCCACTACTTCGTGCCGGAAGCCCTTCGGCACCAGGCCTACTCCGACGACGTCTCTATTCACATCGGTGAGGGGCAGACCATCTCGCAGCCGCGAATCGTCGCCCTCATGACACATGCGGCGAAGGTCGACGAAATGGACAGGGTGCTCGAGATCGGGACCGGCTCCGGTTACCAGGCGGCGGTGCTCGCGCGGCTCGCCCGTTTCGTTTTCACCGTCGAGCGTGTGGCCTCGCTGGCCCGGCAGGCGAAGGTGGTGCTCGACCGTCTCGGCGTAGAGAACGTCAGCGTCAAGGTGATGGACGGCACTCTCGGCTGGCGGGCGCAGGCGCCATTCGACGTCATTCTCGTCACCGCCGGCGCACCCGAGGTGCCGACGCCTTTGGTCGACCAGCTCGCGGACGGGGGTCGTTTGGTTGTGCCAGTGGGACCGCGCGAGACCCAGGTGCTCAAGATCGTCCAACGTCGTGGTGACCGGACCTTTGCCCACGAGCTCAAGGGGGCGTGCTTTGTTCCCCTCATCGGGCGCCACGGTTGGGAGGATCAGTCCTCTTGAAGATCCCGCATATCTCACCAACTTCCTACTCCGGCCGGCGATGCGCCACACCCAGCGGTGATTTTTCACCTCGGGGTGCTCGACGTACTGTCAAGTACGCCTCCGCGCCCCCGCGAGGCCCGGCCGGAGCCCCCAGCGTCGTCCGTTGCGAGCGCCATGGCCCCGGATTCGATGCGCCGCGACGACGGCGATGCCCTCCATCTCCGAGG
>CAYPBC010000412.1:0-2806 GCA_964408845.1 uncultured Thermoanaerobaculia bacterium | reverse complement strand
TGCCCAGTGGGGTTTTCGACCTGAGGGGCGCGGAGTCGTACTTGACAGTACGTCGAGCACCCCGAGGCGAGAAAACACCGCTGGGTACGGTGCATCGCAGGCCGTAGCAGGAAGCTGGTGAGAAACGGGGGCTTGCACTTTGCATCTTCTCCAGCATGGATCCTCCCCACGAAGTCCGTCAAGGGCGCCGGCATGACATTCAAATACCTTTGACAATGAGAATGACACCGGATTGCCGGCGCCGACTCAGTTTTCACCCGGGAGATCAAAGACCCACACGCGGGCCCCCGCATCCGCCAGGTAGAGCTTCCCGCCGCTGCGGGCGAGACCGGTGGG
The DNA here is from genome assembly GCA_964408845.1 of uncultured Thermoanaerobaculia bacterium. Lineage (GTDB taxonomy): Bacteria > Acidobacteriota > Thermoanaerobaculia > Thermoanaerobaculales > Sulfomarinibacteraceae > Sulfomarinibacter. The sequence continues at coordinate 2,470 of CAYPBC010000412.1, read as the reverse complement.
GACGATTCCGGCCGTTGAGAGGTCTACCCGGCGCACCTTCCCCAGCTCAACCAGCCACAGGACGGACGCCGGGGTGTCGGTCACAAGCCAGCGCCGCTCGCCCAGCACTACGGCCCGCGGGCGCGAGTAAAAATCGCTCCATGCTTCCGGCAGGGCCACCTCCTCGATCACTTGCCCGCGACGATCGAAGACCTGCAGGCGGTGATTACCGGTGTCGGCGACCAGCAGACGATCGGCGCCGAGCCAGGCCAGCCCCACCGGCTCCACCAACTCACCCGGTCCGCTGCCCTCGCGGCCGATGATCTGAAGCCGCGGAGTCTCGCCGGAGAAGGTCACCAACACGATGCGCTTGTGACCGGTGTCGGCGACGGCCAGGGTCCCGTTCGCCGCCACCGCCAGACCTCGCGGCCCGAACCAACCCCCCTCGGGTTCCGGCAGCGGTCGAATACTGCCGGTGGCAGGGTTGAAGAGCAGCACCCGGTGATTCCATGTGTCGGCAATCACCAACATTCCGTCCGGCGTCCAGGCCACCGCTTCGGGCTCGTTCAGGGTCTCCGAAATATCGATTTCCAGGGGCCGACCGTCGGCGCCGAAGAGCACGACCTCGCCGAGACCCACGTCGGCCACCGCGAGGGTGCCATCCGGGCCCGATGCGAGTCCGCGCGGCTCCACCAACCAACCCTCGCCCACCACCTCCGCTGAAGCGACGCCGAGGGCCTCGGCCAGGGCCTCCGGCGCCGGCACATCACGCGGGCCCTCGGCCGGCTCGCCGGTGTGGCGCAGGAGGATGATGTCGGAGGAGCCGATGACGCTCCACGGGACGCGGGTGAAGACGTAGCGCAGCACCTGGCCTAGGCTCGGCCGCTGCGACTCCATCAGCCACCACGCGCGCAGGGGCAGGCGTTCGGCAACGTAGCCTGGTCCGAGCTGGCGGCGAATCTCCCCTTCCTGTTCGGGATTGCAAAAGACCATCGGTGGGCGCATGTCGGGCCCGGGCGTCGACCACCAGGTCGGGGTCTTGCGCCAATACCAGGAGAACGGCCAAGCGGCCTCGCCGCCGACTGCCGCAACGGGGTCCACCCCCTCGGCCGCCAGGCGGTAGCCCTCGGCGACCGGTGGCAGCACCTCGGGACAGGTCTGAACGTAGATCAGGGCCTCCACCCTCCGTCGCGCGGGGGTTATCTCGTCGAGAACAAAGACCGCGGTGAACGAGACAACGATGGTCGCCGCCAGACCGGCGCCGGCGAGGGCTCGACTCCACCAACGGCCGCGGGGCCCGAAGCTACGCCCCAGCTGCAACCCGGCCAGAGGTAGAAACGCCCACACCTGGTGGGGCAGGAGCCAGGGCACCTTCTCGCCCAGATAGCAGTACATGCCCACCGACGACAGGGCGAAGAGTAGCAACGACCACTCGAGCGTGCGCATACGCCGGCGACGGCGCAATGCCCAGGCCAGGGCTGCGATAATCGGTAGGAATTCATAGAGCGCAAGCCGGGGCAGGTAATACCAGGGCGGTCCCGCGACCCGCTCGATGCTGTGTTGCTGCCACCAATAGGAGATCGCCTTGTAGGGGAAGAACCAGTCACCGGGGTACTTCAATCCGACGGTGTACAACGGTACGGTCACCACCACTGCCGCCGCCACGGCGGTGATCAGGCCCCAACGGTGGCGGTATGCCCACTCGAAAGCATCCGGAACCACCCGCCGCAGGCCGGCGGCGGCCGCCATCAAACCGGCCACCAAACCGATCAGCGCCACCGTCACATAGGCGTTCTCCTTGGTCGCGAAGGCGAGACCCGTCCACACACCGGCCCACAGCCAGGCCGAGGAACGCCCGTGCGCCGCCCGCCATACGGCCACCGCCGCCGCCGAGGCTGTCAGCACCTCGAGAATGTCCATGCGCAGGAATCGGCCGTAATAGAGATAGGAGGGGGAGATGGTGACCAGCAACCCCGTCCACCACGCGGCCCGCTCCCCCAATGGCCTGCGAAGACTCCAGGCAACCGCAATCAGGAGCACGCCGGCGAGGGCGATCGGCAGACGAGCGGTGAAGTCGGAGTCGCCGGCGAGGGCGAAGGTGCCGGCGGTGAGGTAGTAGAGCACCGGACCGTGGTAAGTGGGATCGTATCGATAGTTGCCATTGTGGACGAGGTCGTAGGAGGAATGAGCATGAATCGCCTCGTCGTGGTGGAAGGACCGGGCATCGAGGAGCCACAGGTGGAGCACCAGAGAGGCCGCGACCAGCAGCATCCACGGCAGCCATCGTCGCCATCGACCTCCGCGAAAGTCCATGGGGGAAGCTTATCAGAGGAGGAGGAGCCAGGAGCTAGGGGGGTTGAAGGTCGAATTCTCAATTCTCAATTCTCAATTCTTAATTCGGACCCGCCCTCCGGCGGTTACGGATGGGTTGAGCGCGATTGAGAATTGAGAATTGAGAATTAAGAACTGATGAGCCCCAGATCGCGGAGGG
>CAYPBC010000411.1:0-2807 GCA_964408845.1 uncultured Thermoanaerobaculia bacterium | reverse complement strand
ACGCTGGGGGCTCCGGCCGGACCTCGCTGAGCGCGGAGTCGTACTTGACAGTACGTCGAGCACCCCGATGGGAGCAAACGCCGCAGATTGCGACATGTCGCGGGCCGTAGTAGTGACGTGGTGAGAAATGCGGGCTAGTCGTGCGTTCGGGGGACCCGTGGGCTGGGGGGCGTACCTCCGCCTCGGGTTGGGAGTGCTTCTCGCCGCTCTCCCGGTATTTGGCGTCGGCGCCGTTTGGAGCGAGGATGGGGGTCCACAGAGCGTCGACTTCGCATTCGAGCCGCACGGTACCATCCGCTGGGAACGGGGCAGACACCCGGTTCTGCTGATCTACCCGCGGGCTGGTGACGGCTGGATCACGATTGCGCAGCGATACGCGGGAGGGGCTGCAGATGTCACCGCGCTGCGGCGTGCGAACCCGCGCCTCCGTTCACCGATGCGTGATCGCCAGGTCCGCGTTCCGGTTGAGATTCTGCGCGCCGACCTCCGGCTCGAGGGGGTGCAACGGCTGTTCCCGGTGGATGTGCGGACGGTTCTCGGTTGGCGGCACACGGTTCTGGACCCATTCAACGGTGGTGAGGAGAGCTGGGAGTGGTTGGCCGAGCTCTTCACAGGTCGAAGCGATCGCGCGTCGGCACTCCACAGCGCGAACCCGAGCGCGGGTGCGGCCGAACCCCGGCGCGGGAAACCGATCCTCGTGCCGGAAACGCTGCTGCTTCCCGTGTTCGGTGCCGTCCCACCGGTGGCGACACCGACCCCACGGGCGACCGCGACACCCGCTCCCCGCCGCACGGTCGCACCGCCTCGGGTTGCGTCCGGCACCGCTTCGCCACTCCAGTATGGCGTCGACGAACTGGGGGAGTACGGAGTGTACCGCCTGCAAAAGGGCGAGGCATTGTACTCGGCGGTCGTTGTGCGTTTCACCGGTCAGCTGCTTGCCAAACAGGTCAACGAGACGGCGCAGGAGATCGCGGCGCGCTCGGGAATCGAAGACGTCACCGACATTCCGATCGGCTATCCGGTCAAAATTCCGGTCGATCTCCTACTCCCTGAATACATGCCAGCCGGCAGTCCCGGGCGTCTCGCCTGGATTGAGGAGCAACGCGAGCTGAGTCACTTCCTGGAGGTGGTCTACGCCGCAGATCTTTCCGGCGTTCAGGTCATTCTCGACGCCGGGCACGGGGGCAAGGACAGCGGCGCGACGGTGAACGGGATCTGGGAGGCAACCTACGCCTACGACATCATGAGCCGAATCCGTGCGAACCTGAAAAAACACACGAAAGCGACGGTGTGGACGACGATCGAGTACGCCCGGATTGGGTACAAACCACAGACCGCTGACCGCCTGACGCAGACCCGCGACGCATTCCTGCTGACCAGACCGAGGTATGCCCTCCAGGACTCGGTTCTGGGGGTCCATCTTCGGTGGTACCTCACCAACGACATCATCCTCAACCGGTTGGGTGAAGGTGTTCCGCGCTCTAAAACGGTCTTCCTTTCGGTGCACGCGGACTCGCTTCACCCCAGTGTGCGGGGCGCCATGGCCTATGTGCCGTCCCGCTATCTCAGACCGACCAAGCCGTACACCGTCAGACGCCGCGACATCCAAAGGTACGCCGAGTATCGCAACCATCCTACGGTACGCCTGGGCCCGGAGTTCAAAGCCAGAGTCGAGGCCTCTTCGAGACACCTGGCCGAAAATATTCTGACCACCCTGGCCGACAACGACATCGCCGTCCATCCGTACGAGCCGGTCCGCGACCGGGTCCTTCGTGGCAGGCGGAGCTGGGTGCCCGCCGTTCTGCGGTACACGGCGGCTCAGAATGCGGTGTTGCTCGAGGTGTGCAACATGAGTAATTCGGAGGATCGCGACGAGCTCCTGAGTGCGGAGTGGCGAGAGCAATTCGCGCGTGCGGTGGTGGAGGGGATGGCGTCGGCGTTCGCCGAATAGGGTTCAGGGCACAGGGCACAGGGTGCAAGTCGTCCCTGAACCCTGAACCCTACACCCTGTGCCCTGATCCTTGTGCCGGTGGTCACTTGACGAGAGGCGTAGTCAGGACCCACATTGAAGGGAGACATCTGTGATTCTGAATGAAGGGAGGCGTCATGAGAGCGTATCTGGTCTTGGCCGAAAACGGGCCGCTCCTCGTGATGACCTCCCGATCGTGCATCACCGAGAAAACGCTCCTCGAGTCTCTCCGCCACAAGGGGATCGAGAAGTTTATAGCTTACGAGGTGCCGGTGGAGCAGTTGCACGAGTTCTACGGCGTTCCATTCGAGGTGATCGCGGCAGATCTGGAGCATGGCAAGGATCTCCGGGTACTCGATTTTGATGGATCGCACATCTTCGACGGCCTGTCGTTCTCCCAGCTCGGGCGCGAGATCCAGTACGAGAACTGAGGCCGTCGGCCGAGTAGGGGAGGGTGCCATGCGCGCGTACGTCCTTTTTTCCGGGATCTGTCCTATTCTGATCCTCACCACCTACTCGGAGCTTGCCGACGAGCGATTGATTGAAAAGCTCCTGCACAAGGGTATCGGCAAGTTCATCGCCTATGAAGTGCCGCTCGAACGGGTGCGATCGATCTATGGGGTCCCCTTCGAAGTCATCGCCGCCGATCTCGAGCGCAGCGAGGATCTACGCGTGCTCGACTTCAACGGCCACCAAATCTTCAGCCGATTCTCCTTTTCAGAGCTCGGCGATCCCATCATGTGCGGAGAAACATCAGTTTTGAGTGCTTAGTTTTGAGTTTTGAGTTCGCGCCAACACCTTTTGACCCGGGAGGATGGGCGGAAACCTAAAACTCTCA
>CAYPBC010000410.1:0-2811 GCA_964408845.1 uncultured Thermoanaerobaculia bacterium | reverse complement strand
TCAGCGCCCGGCTGGCGGATGAGTGGACGCGCGACCCCGCGGCGATCTTCCGCCGTCTCGAGGAGTGCGACCAGACAGCGGCCAAAAAAATCGGCCCTGACGACCGGCAACGGGTGCTCCGGGCCCTCGAAGTATTCGAAGCAACGGGTGAGCCCATCTCGAGCCACTGGGAGCGTCATCAACCGCCGCCGACCTTCGATCCTCTGTTGGTCGCCCCGAGCCGATCGCGCGCCGAGCTCTATGCTAGAATCGACGCGCGCGTAGACAGCATGTTCGCATCCGGCATAGTGGAGGAGGTTCGACGGATTCTAGCCTCCGGTGTTCCGGTTGACGCCCACGCCTTGAAGGCGATCGGCTATCGCGAGGTGCTGTACATGCTGCAGGGGGGCTGCGACCTGGAGACAGCCATTGACAAAACCAAACGGTCGAGCCGCAGGTTCGCGAAGCGTCAGCTGACATGGTTGCGGGGCGTTCATGAGGGCGCTCTGCATTGGGTACCGCCGGCGGAAGAAGGTGGGGCGCCGGCGGTGGCCAATTTATGGGACCAGCACACCGAGGGAAGAAGATCATGATGAACAAACCTTCGAGCGGTACCATCAACATCCAGGATCCTTTTTTTTATCAGCTTCGCAAGGAGTCGAAGACCATCCACGTGTACCTTCTCAGCGGCAAACGGTTGACCGGCGTCATCCGCAGATTCGACCGCTACTCCGTAATTTTGGAAAACCACGGCGAAGAGCAGCTGGTGTACAAGCATGCCGTCGCCACGATCGCCCCGGTGACCTCCTTACCCGGCAAGACACATCCGGATGATCCCCAGTAGATTGTCCGGGCGCCTTGAGGGCCTGGCCCGCACATCTCGCCCGGTTTCTGCTTCGGCCATCGCCGCGGTTGCGATCGGCGTCACCATCTCGATGAGCGGATGTGCGACCGCGCCGCCGGTCACCGCACCGGCCAAGCTCGCCTTCCCATCACCGGATACCGGTCCCGGTCACCCGGTGATCGATCGCGCGGCGAAACGCACTATCAACGCCGGATGGAACGATCTGCTCGAGGGTGATGTGGACGCTGCCCGGAAGAGCGCCGCCCGGGCCGGCCCGGGCCCCGCCGGGGAGCTGCTCGGGCTGCAGGCGATGATCGTCGCCGGCGACGGCGACCCGATCCCCGGGCTCCGCCGTTTAACCGACACCCAACCCGACTATGCCGCAGCCTGGATCACCCTCTCCGTCGCGGCGGAAAAGGCAAATGACGAGGCCCTCGCACTCGCCGCCGCAGACCGCGGCGCCGACCTGTGGCCCATCGAGCGCTGGCAGGAACGGGCGGACCAGCTCCACCAACGGTGGGTGGATGGGCGTATCTCCTCCGCTCAACGTCTCTATGAGGCGAAGCAACTCGCCGATGCGCTGGAGACCCTCGCTCCGGCTCTCGCCCTCGAGCCGGATGATCGCCCGGCCGTGCTCCTGAAAGCGCGAATTCTCCTCGCCCTGGATGAACCCGACCGCGCAGAGGCCGCACTGGCCTCCCTCCCGAGGGACGACGAGGTCGTGCTCCTGTCCGGAAACATCGCCGAGGCGCGGGGGGATCTCAACGCCGCTTTGCGCATCTATGCTTCGCTGACCGACAATCCGGAAGCCACGCTACAGGCGATCGATATTGCCGAGACTCAGGGCGAATGGTCGACCGCAATGAACCTCTGGTCCTCGCTCCCGGATGACACACCGGAGAAAGCACTCGGACTCAGCAGAGCAAAGCTCCGGTGGCGCCTCTCGGTCATGCCCGACTACGTCACCGCCGCGGTACGCTCCTCCCCTCTCGACCGCGCCGGCCTTGCCGTCATCCTCGTGTCCCTGGCCCCGAAACTGGATTCACTTTCCGGAGGACAGGTACCATTGTTGCCGGACATCATGGACCTACCTTCGCAAAACGAGATCCTCACCGCCGTTCGCCTCGGACTGATCGACAGCGACCAGATCGATCGCAGCTTCGATCCCGATCGCCCGGTCACCGCCGACGAGGTGCGCGCTGCGATCGACAGGGTGAGTGCCTTGCTCACCCTCGACCACCCACATTGGTGCATCAGCGGTGACGACAGCCCGTGCACATCGCTCGACCCACCGATCTCCGGCGCACGGGTCGCCGGGATTGGTATCGATCTAGTGGCGCGGGAGGGCAGATGAGCGAGCACGCACCCAAGCTGCTGAAGGAGCTCGAGATCTTTTCGGAGCTCAACCAGCAGGAGCTCGAGGACGTCGCGTCGCTGGCGCAGATTCGCAACATCCCTACCGACACCACGATATTTCACGAGGGTGACGACTCCGACTCGATCTTTGTCGTGGTCAACGGCAAGGTCAAAATTGTCACCACCTCATCGGACGGCAAGGAGTTCATCCTCACAGTCCTCGGTGCCGGCCAGGTCTTCGGCGAAATGGGCCTGCTCGAAACGGCGCCGCGTTCGGCTTCGGTCGTGACCATCACCGATGTCGAACTTCTCGTCATCAACCGTGTCGATTTCGAACACCTGCTCACGAGCAGCCCCGGCATCTCTCGCAAGCTGATGTCCATCCTTTCGCGCCGTCTACGTCGGGCCAACTCCAAAATGGAGTCCCTCGCCTACATGGATGTCGCCGGCCGTCTGGCCCGATATCTGCTCGACATGGCCCTCGACCACGGACAGCTATTGGGTAACGGTTGGGTCGTCGTCCGCCGTCCGACGCATTCCGACATCGCACACTCCATCGGCACCAGCCGTGAGACTGTCTCCCGCCTCATCAACGAGTTCGAGGAAGGCTTCGGACTCGTGAATAAGGGGAA
>CAYPBC010000409.1:0-2813 GCA_964408845.1 uncultured Thermoanaerobaculia bacterium | reverse complement strand
ATGACCAGGTGGCGGCAGCCCAGGCGCTCGACCTGCGGCAGGATGTCGTCGATGTGCATGTGGCCGAATTTTGCGGCTCGCTCCCGGTCCACGGGGCGAAAAAAGGAGCATTCGATGAGCAGAACCTCCGACGACAGAACCTCCGGTCCGGCTGCGAAGATACCGGGGCCGCAGTCGGCGCAGTAGGCCAGGAGATCGGTCGTGAGCTCTTCGGTGACGATCTCTCCGGCGCGGCGGCGGCGTGCAATCTCCTCGCCGGGGAGATCTGCAAGCGCGGGCAGCAGATGATGACGCCGCCACACCAGCCGAGAGCCCAGGGTGGGCACCCAGTGGTCGGTGGCGAAGAACGCCAGCTCCATGTCTCTGCGTAGCGCCCTGACGTCTCCCTCACCGACCGACAACAGTTCGACGTCGTACGGGCGGCCGCCCTCGAGTCGCGCGTGAATCCCCAGCAATTCCTCCACCCCGGGTGCGATCTCTCGTGGCACGATCAGGCGCGCTGGACCCATTGACTGCAACTGGCGCTGGCTGGCCCAGTAGGCGATGCCACCGAGGTGATCCATGTGGCCGTGGCTTACGAGGACGGTGGTCATGGGGGGGAGCGCGCGGTGGGCGCGGCCGGCGTCGAGTGCGAGATGGAGCTGGGGAAGAAGGATCAGAGTGCCATCGCCGGCCCGCGAGCCACCGACGAGGTTCAGCGAACCCCACGAGGTCTCGGGCTGAAGCCGTTGCAATCTCACGTCGTCCTTCTCACCTCGCGGCTTTTACCAGAAAAAAACTGGGTTCGGACCGATCATCGGGGAGGTCGACCCGCAGGGTCCACTGGCTATTGGGGGCGAGATCCCGGTCGAAGCTCGCCGAACCGATGGCGCCGAGCTTGGAACCGACGAGTTGGACACCCACCGTATGGCGACCCGACGGGGTCAGGATCACCCGCCTGACGGTGCCGCGGCCCTTGCGTTTGAATCCGAGAAACCCGGTCGACGAGAAGTTAAAGGGGACATCAGCAAGAGACTCGCCGTCGAGGGTGACGGAGACCGTGCCGGAGCTGATGGGGGAATCAAAGGTGAGGGTGATGCGCGCGATGCCGATGGCCGGACCCGCTTTGACAACAGTCTCGACCTCCTTCGCATCTGGGCTCGAAGGACGCGAGGTTGACGACCGCGAACGACGCGCTCGGGCCGTTCGCCTCCTCTCTTCGGCCAGCTCCAGGTAGTCGGTCGCCATCTCGTTCATCGGGTCGAGATCGAGGGCTTCTCGGAATCGATCACTGGCTTCTCCATATTTGCCGTTGCGATACAGCTTCCGGCCTTCGGCCACCAGCGTCGCCACGCGCTGCTGGTTGGCCGCGCTCGTGCGTTCAGCCTCGATGGCTGCGCGGATCTCGCGCGCAAGTGCGCGGCCGGCGTGCGAGGTGGGGACCTGGTCAAGGGCGGAGCGGACGGCTTCCTGGGCCCGAGCGAGGTCCCCGGCGCCGAGACGGGCGTCGGCAGTCTGCAGCAAACCGACAACCGCGTTGAGATTCTTGGTCGAGGATTCGGGTGGGCCGAAAAAGGGGCCGTTGTCAATCCTGGATCGCAATCCGATGATGGAAACCAGAAGGAGGAGGCAGCAAACACCGAGAATGCCCAAGACCCAACGTGACTGCACCTCCCACTGCATCCACTCGGGAAGGTGCAGCGCGGCCGACCACTGTCGACTCCGTTCCGCGAAAGATGGGCGACCCGATGGCTGCTCTGCAACCGGGGGCGTTTCAGCGTGGATCCGGGTTGCCAAATCCGGTTGGTGCATTCTGGTGCTGCCGGTGTCGTCGGGCGACCGCTGTACGAACGACCGGGCAACCGCCCCGAGCACCTGCGCCAGCTCGCCACCGGTTTGGAATCGGCGCTCGGGGTCCTTCTCGAGGCATTTGAGGACGACGGGGTTGAGGGCCGCGGGGATCTCCTCGCCGAGGTTGGAGGGGATCGGACTCGGTTCCTGGACGATACGGAGGGTGACCTCGTGCATCGTGTCGCCGGCAAAGGGCCGTTGCCCGGTGAGCAGAGTGAAGAGCACCACTCCGAGCGCAAAGATGTCGGATCTGCCGTCGACCTTCTTGCCGGTAATCTGCTCCGGCGACATGAAGTTCGGCGTACCGATGAACTGGCCGTCCACGGTCAGGTTGGAGGTTTCGAGACGGGCGATTCCAAAATCCGTAATCTTGGCGGAACCGTCGTCCGCGAGGATGATGTTGGCGGGTTTGATGTCGCGATGAACAACGCCTAACGAGTGGGCGTAGTCGAGGGCGACTGCGACGTCGGCGATGATCCGCGCGACCTCGGAAGGTCGAAATTGGTGGCCGGATGCGAGGAACTGTTTGAGGTCGCGACCTTGGATATACTCCATCGCGATGTACATCAGGCCGGATTCGGGATCCTCGCCGACGTCGTGGACGGTGACGATGCCGGGGTGGTTGAGCCTGCCGGCGGCCCGGGCTTCGCGAACGAAACGCTCGCGAAATTCCTCCGCGTGCTCGGCGTCGAGGTCCAGTCGGAGGGTCTTGAGAGCAACCCGGCGGTCGATGAGCGGATCGCGGGCGAGGTAGACCACCCCCATGGCGCCGCGGCCGAGCGTCTCTTCGATCTCGTAGCGTCCGATTTGCTGCATCGACATCGCTCCTTATTGTATCCGCAATCGGCCCCCGACCATGCCCGCCCGCCGTCCGCGGTCTGCGACCGCGGCCACGCGGCCTCGGCCGACGCCCCCTCCGAGAGCAAGCTCACGTCGGAGCCATCGACCTCGCCCGCTGCGCGCCTTTGGCGCGCCGGCGGGCT
>CAYPBC010000408.1:0-2813 GCA_964408845.1 uncultured Thermoanaerobaculia bacterium | reverse complement strand
AACCACGGCGGGCTGGGCAGGGTGTATGAAAACTGGGGAAAGAGATCGGCGCGACCGTAGGCGCCCTTGAGATCGCCGCCACGATCCGCGGACAGGTAATTCAGTGACCCGATTAGGTTGAGATACACCTGTGAATTCGCAATTGCGGTTGAGCCCGAACGCACCTCGATCTCCGGGAATTGGCTGAGGACCACATCTTCGGTGGGGAGAAAGGTCCGGCGGTTGTCCACACGCAGGTTCAGCGCGTAGGGTCCGAAGGAGCGTGTGAGATAGACGAAGGAGTAGAGATCGCGGCGGGTGTTGGCGGCGAAACTGCGGTCGAAATCCTGCCAGAAGTCGATGTCCGACATGCTCTCCACCTGGGCCAGGAGCTTGAAGCCGAGGAAGTCCTCGTCCACGTGATGGCCGAAGATCTTCCACTGGTACTCCTCGGTCTCCTGATCCCTGATGCCGTAAAGACTGATCTCGCCGCGGGCGCCGGCCACCGGCGCCCACCGCCAGTTGCTGCCGAGACCGAGGAAGCCCTTGGCGTAGTAGTCGGCGAAGATCGTTGTGTCATAGCTCCTGCCGAGGGGTATGAAAACGGGAAGGCCGATATTGAAACCACGGCGATTCGAGTAGCCCAGCCGGGGCATGAGCAGCCCCGCCGATCGCTCCTCCTTCATCGGCCACACTATGTATGGCAAGTAGAAGACGGGAACGCCCTTCACCTTTATGGCCGTGCTTGTGAACCGACCCATTCCCTCCTGGCGCACCTTGGCCAAGCGAACGTGGAAGCTCCAGGGAGGACGGCCGTCGGTGGAGCAGGACGTGAAGGTGGCGTGGTTGATCCGGTAGTGGGTTTCATCGAGCTTTTCGATCTCACGACCGGTGAAGGTGTACATGGGATCAATAAAGGCCGTGGCGTTGATGAAGATGCCGGTCTTGGCCTCGAGGTTGAACCGCGCCTCGTCGGCGGTGAATCGGCTCGGGCCGTGATCGACGATCACGTTTCCGCGCGCGATGAGATCACCGGACGACCGATCGTAATCCACTTCGTCACAATGGATCTCTATGTCCTGGTAAAGGATATGGACGCTGCCTTCACCGTGCCAAGAGTCGGCGGTGGCATTCTGGATCTCCGCCTTGAGCACGACGCGCTCGTCGTCGGCTGCGGTCGCGGCGCCAATCACCAACAAGAGAATCGAAACAACACGCAACATCTGCCGCACGGCGGTCAGGATCGCGTTGTTGTAGTGATTCATGGACCTCCTGCGCGCGGCTCCCTGCATAGTGTAGCCGGTCGCTCTCCGCGCACGGCTTACAATGGGCCATGCGCTTTCTTGGAGTTGATCCGGGCGGACGTCGCATCGGGCTGGCAGTTGGTGACGACTGCACGGGGGTCGTATCGCCGCTCGAGGTCGTCACCTATGACGGTGCGGCCGCGGCGGCGGAGATGATCGCGGATGCAGCCCTGCGCATCGCGGCAGGGTGCGTTGTTGTTGGGCTGCCCACACGCGCCGACGGCACCACCGGTTCGGCGGCCCGGCGGAGCCACCTGATTGCCGATCATCTTCGCACCATGGGGGTCGAGGTCGTGCTGCAAAGCGAGTTCTTGTCGACCAACGAGGCGCGCCGTCGGGCGCGTGAGGCCGGACGACCCAGGAGCGGCTGGGTCGACGACCTCGCGGCACAGGTGTTGCTCGAGGATTTTCTAGCCACCCATGAATCGGTGGAAACCCGAGGAAATGATATTCCGTGAGAATTCGCCTCCTCGTTGCCGCACTCTTGCTCCTCCTGGCTTTAGGCGCCGCCGGTTCGTTCTGGTTCTTCAACGCTCTTTGGGGGAGCCGATCCTCCACCAAGGTCGAGATTGAGATCGGCGAAGGTACATCCGCACGCCAAATCCTCTGGCTTCTCGAGCATGAGGGTCTGGCGAGATCGATCCTGGCGTCGAGACTCTATCTCCGAGGATGGGGGCGAGGGCGAACGCTCCACTACGGAAGGTATGTTTTCGACGCCGGGATGCGCCCGGTCGACGTCCTGGAGACTGTTCTCGATGGTCGGGTCGACATGTTTACCGTGACGATTGTGGAAGGGAGTGATTCCGAGACCATCAGCGAGCTCTTCGTGAGTGTCGGCGTGGGATCCGCCGAGGAGTGGAGGTCGTTAGTCGGTCGTGTGGATTGGATCGCCGCCGTCGCACCTGAAGCGCCGTCGCTCGAGGGTTTTCTCTTCCCCGACACCTATCGTTTCGCGGTCGGCACCTCTGCCGCGAACGCCGCTCGCCACCTGGTCGAAAGATTCCTCGACGTGTTCTCAACGGAGCGGCCGGACGCCGGAGAGCCCTGGGGCTCAGTTTTGGAAATCGTCACTCTCGCGTCGCTGGTCGAAGCGGAAACCTCGGTCGATTCCGAGCGGGCCCTTGTTGCCGGCGTCTATCTCAATCGTCTGCGCCGCGGCATGCTCCTGCAGTGCGATCCGACGGTGGTCTACGCTCTCAAACGCCGGGACGAGTGGTCGGGGCGGCTCTACCGCATCCACTGGGAGGTTGACGACCCGTACAACACCTATCGCAACCCGGGGCTTCCTCCCGGACCGATCAACTCACCCGGCCGCGCCGCCCTGGCCGCGGCACTGCACCCCGAATCCACGCCATACCTCTACTTCGTCGCCAAACCCGGTGGCGGACATGAGTTTTCACGTACCCTGAGCGAGCACAATCGGGCGGTAGCGCGGTGGCGCAGCGCTCGTCGTTGACCGCCTGCGCACCATGGTGCTAGCCTGTTCCCATCCGGAAACTCCGGTGGGGACGGCGCGGTTCCCGATGCGAA